>QHSB01000047.1 GCA_003220335.1 Candidatus Rokuibacteriota bacterium | reverse complement strand
AGCATCCGCATGCGTCATCAATCTAGCATCGTCGGATGCTGATCCGGAACGCCGCGCCCGCAAATCTCCGCGGCGCGCGCCCGGGCGACGCCGCCGCGATCGCACGGATGGCCAACGCGCTCAACCGCCACGAGGCCTGGAGCCCGCGGCGGTTCAGCGCCGCCATCGTGCGTCGCGACGCCTTCGGCCGCCGGCGGGCGTTCAGCGTCCCCGTTGCCCTCGCCGCACGCCGGTGATCCACCTCCTCGTCAACGCGACTGTCCTCACGATGGACGCGAGCCTGCCGGTGGCTCAGGCGCTGGCGGTGAAGGATGGACGCATCGTGGAGGTCGGCGGCACCGACGAAGTGCTGTGGCTGCGCGAGGACGACTACGAGGTGATCGACCTCGAGGGGCGCACCGTCGTCCCCGGCTTCGTCGACCCGCACAATCACTTCTCCATCGGCGCTTTCGAGACGCTGTGGGCCGACTGCCGGGGCGCCCGCTCCGTCGCCGACGTCCAGCGGGCGCTCGCGGCGGCCGCGCGCGAGACGCCCGCCGGTGCGTGGGTGCGCGGCGTCGGTTATGACCATCACGTCCTCGGCGGGCATCCGACGCGCGGCGATCTCGACGCCGCCGTGCCCGACCGCCCCGCGCTGGTCATGCACTTCTCTCATCATCAGTGCGTCGGCAACTCGCGCGCGCTCGCGGAAGCCGGCGTCGCACGCGCGACGCCGGATCCGCCGGGTGGCGAGATCGCGCGCGACAAGTCCGGCGAGCCCACGGGACTGCTCTTCGAGCGCGCGATGAGCCGCGCCGAGACGGCGTCGCGCGAGGCGTGGGAGGCGCGCTTCACGGAGGTCGCGCGCGCGGCGAGCCGGCGCTACGCCGCGCTGGGCATCACGGCCATCCAGGACGCCGCGGTGACGCCCGCGATGGCGCGGCGCTACGCCGACGCGCGTGCGGCCGGCGCCCTGGCCATCGAGGTGGGCGAGGTGATGGTCGGCGCGCGCGGCTGGTTCGAGCGGCCCGACGACGCGGCCCCTGGCCGCCTCAAGATCTTCGTGGACGGTGGCTATCGCTGCGCGATGCGCGTTCTGCGCGACGGGGCGCCGCGGACCAGCGGCTTTCTCTTCTACACGCGCGAGGAGCTGACGGCGTTGCTCCGCGCCGCGTGGCGCGCGGACCGCAACGTGGTGTGTCACGCGATCGGCAACCTCGGCATCGAGACCGCCGTCGGCGCCATCGAGGACGCGGTGCGGACGATGCCGGAGGGCCGCGCGCGCGTGCGCATCGATCACGCGATCTTTCTCACCGCCGAGCTGATCGCGCGCATCGCCGACCTCGGCGTCTGGGTGGTCGCGCAGCCGTCGTTTCTCTGGGACCGCGGCGGCGCGCCGACGCCGGACCGCGCGACGGACGAGGCGATCCGAGTGCGGCCGTTCGCGAGCGCGCTCCGCGCCGGCGTGAGCCAGGCGTTCTCCTCCGACTACCCGTGCGGCTCGAATGCGCCGCTCCTCGGCATCGCCGCCGCCGTCACGCGCACGAGCCGCGAGGGACGCGTGGCCGCGCCCGAGGAGGCGCTCTCCGCGTCTGCGGCGCTCGAGGCCTACACGCTGGGCGCGGCCCGCGCCGCCGGCATCGACGCGGTGGCCGGCAGCCTCGAATCCGGTAAGCGCGCGGATTTGCTGGTCTTGTCCTCGAACCCGCTCGAATGTCCCGCGACGCAGCTCGCGTCGATTCAGGTTCTCGAGACGTGGATAAAAGGTGTCCGGCTGAATCCGCCTTGACCGTTTCGCGCAGGATGTGTTACTTGTCTGCGGCGCTCGGGGCGGGGCAAAGCCCAATTCTCTCGCGGGTTTTCGCCCGCACAGCGGTCAACTCCCGGGGGAGTCATGGCACAGCAGACCATCGGATTCATCGGACTCGGCATCATGGGCCGGCCTATGGCGAAAAATCTCATCAAGGCCGGCTACCCGCTCGTCGTGCACAGTCGCAGCCGCGGGCCCGTCGACGACGTCGTCAAATCGGGCGCCAGGGCCGCGTCGTCGCCCAAGGACGTCGCGGCCCAGTGCGACGTGCTCATCACGATGCTGCCCAACTCGCCGGAGGTGGAACAGGTCGCGCTCGGCAAGGACGGCATCATCGAGGGCGCCAGGCCGGGGCTCATCTTCATCGACATGTCGACGATCTCGCCGATCGTCAGCCAGAAGGTCGGCAAGGCCCTCGCCGCCAAGGGCGTCAAGATGCTCGACGCGCCGGTGTCGGGCGGCGAGAAGGGGGCGATTGACGCCGCGCTGTCGATCATGATCGGGGGCGACAAGGCGACGTTCGACGCCGTGCTGCCGATTTTTCAGGCCATGGGCAAGACGATCACGCTGCTCGGCCCCCTCGGCTTCGGCGGCTTCACCAAGCTCGCCAACCAGATCATCGTCGCCGTCAACCTGACGGCGCTGGCCGAGGCCCTCACCCTGGGCAAGAAGGCCGGGCTCGACCGCGAGCTGCTCCTGACCGCGCTGGCGGGTGGACTGGCGGGATCGAAGTGCCTGGAACAGAAAAAGCCGAACTACATCGCCGGCACCTACAATCCCGGCTTCAAGATCGACCTGCACTTCAAGGACCTCGGGCTGATCATGGAGTCCGCGCGCGCGCTGGGCGTGCCCTTGCCGGCCACGGCCGTGGTCCAGGAGCTCTTCAACGCGATGCGGGTGAAGGGCCGCGGCGGCCTCGACCACTCGGGGATCATCACGCTGCTGGAAGACCTCGCGGGCGCTCCGTGAGGGCCACCGTCGATCGCGCGGGGCTGGATCCGCAGGGCCGCCTGCCGAAGGTCCAGGTCCGGCGCGTTCGCAAGGGCGACCTCTCCAGGGTGAAGGACGTCCTCGAGCAGACCTTCGGCGATTTCCTCGAGCGGCAGCTCGGAACGCGCCCGCGGCAGGCCTTCAGCGGCGCGCAGTACGTCCATCACCGCTGGCTCATGGAGCCGTGGGGCTGCTTCGTGGCGGAGGAGGACAACGCCAAGATCGTCGGCACCGCACTCGCCGTAGCGTGGGGCTCGGTCGGGCTGCTCGGCCCGGTGGCCGTGCTGACCAATTACCAGAACCAGACCATCGGTCAGCAGCTGATCCGCGCGACGCAGGAATTCTTCGACGAGAACAAGACCGCGCTGCAGGGCGTGATGACGTATCCGACGAGCCCCAAGCACCTGGCCCTCTATCACAAGTTCGGCTACCGGCCGAAGGCGCTGACGGCGCTGATGAGCCGCGTCCTCGACCGCAGCGCGCCGCGGCCGGCCACCAAGCTCGCACGCGGGCCGCTCACCGTGCGCCGCTACTCCCAGCTCGAAGAGACGAAGAAGAAGGCGGCGCTCGGGCGCGTGCACCGCATCACCAACGCGCTCTACCGCGGCCTGGATCTCTCCAAGGAAGTGGAGATCGTCGACGGCCTCGCGCTCGGCGACACGCTGCTGCTGGAGCGCGCTCGCGACCTCGTCGGCTTCGCCGTCGTGCACACGCCCGGCGTGAGCGAGGCGCCCGCGGGCACCCTGTACGTGAAGTACATGGCCATCGACCCCGCCCAGAAGCGCGTCGAGCATCTCGAGCAGTTCGTGGCCGCCGTCGAGGACCTCGGCCACGAGCTCGGCGTGCAGCGTGTGGCGCTGCCCGTGTACTTGCGCTACTGGCTCGCCTACAGCACTCTGGTGAGGTGCGGCTACCAGGTCGATTTCACGATGCTGAGGATGCAGAAGGGCAAGCAGGAGGATTACGAGGACCCGACGCACCTCGTCCTCGACGACTGGCGTTGACGTCGCTCCGCGCCCTCGTCCTGGCCGGAGTCGTGCTCGCCGGCGCGACACCGGCCGCGGCCCACTCGCTCCTCCTCGCATCCACGCCTGCCGCGAACGCCCAGCTCACCGCGTCGCCGCCGTACGTCGTGCTGCGCTTCAACAACCGCATCGAGAAGCGGCTATCCCATGTCCGCCTCGTCGACGAGCGCGGCACGGTGGCGACGGCACCGACGGCCCGCGCCGAGGACCAGACGGCCGAGAGCCTCGTCGCCGCGGTGCCGCCGCTCACGACGGGCGTGTGGCGGGTCGAGTGGCAGGTCTTCTCCACCGATGGGCACGTCGTCACCGGCAGCTACCAGTTCCGGCTGGCGCCCTGACGGATGGCCGGGTTCGTCGACGTCCTCCTGCGCGGCCTGATCCTCGTCCTCACCAGCGTGGCGCTCGGTGGGGTCGCGTGGCTGCGGTTCGTGCTGCGCGCCGAGCCCCACGTCAAGCCGGAGGCGCGGACCGCGCTGGCGCTGCGTACGATCGCCGCGGCGGCGACGGGCGCCGCGCTCGCCCAGGCCGCCGTGGTGCTCGTCGGCCTCACGGCCGTCGCCGACGTCCACGGCGCCTGGCCGCTGGCCGCCTTCTTCGAGACGACCTTCGCGCTCACGGCCACGGCGCGCGTGGTCCTGGCCGCGGCCGTGGCCGCGCTGGCGTTCACGCTGGCGCGCCGCGCGGCGCCGCGGCTGCCCTGGACGGCGCTGACGGTGACGGCGACGCTGCTCGTCGCCTCATCTGCGGTCGTCAGCCACGCTGTCGCCCGCGTCGAGTGGCGCGCGCCCCTCATCGCGCTCGACGCCGCGCACCAGGTGGCGGCGGCGCTGTGGATCGGCGGCCTCGCGCACCTGGTGCTGTCGGCGATCGCCGACGGTCGAGCAGGCGTGACGGAGCCACGCCGCATCTTGAACAGGCCACCCTCGGATCGAGCCGGGCTGGCGGACCCCGCGACCATGAACCGCTTTTCGACGCTGGCCTTTCGCTCCATGGCCGCCATCGTCCTCGCCGGACTCGCGCTCACGCTCGCGTACGTCGGCGACCTCGCCGCCTTCGTGGGCACCGCGTACGGCGTGATGGTGCTGAGCAAGGTCGCGCTGCTCGTGCCCGCGCTGGCTCTCGCCTGGCTGAACATGCGCGCCGTGCGCCGGGCCGCGCAGGCTCCCGCGACGCGGCTCTTCAGCTTCGTGGAGATCGAGCTGGGACTCGGGATCACGATCCTCTTCGCGGCCGCCTCGTTGACCTCGCTGCCGCCCGCGGTGGACGTCACGACCGATCGCGCCACCGTGGCCGAGGTGGCCGCGCGCTTCGCGCCGGCGGCGCCACGGCTCACGAGCCCGCCGATCGACGAGCTCCTGCGCGCGGCCGATCCCCTGATGGGCCGCCAGGTCGAGCGCAAGCCCGTGGAGCGGGCGTGGTCGGAGTACAACCACCACTGGGCCGGCCTCTTCGTCGTCACCATGGGCGCGCTGGCGATCCTGCACTTCCTCGGGCTGCGGGCGGCGCGCCACTGGCCGCTCGTCTTCCTCGGCCTCGCGACGTTCCTCTTCATCCGCAACGATCCGCGCGCGTGGCCGCTCGGACCCGCGGGGTTCTGGGAAAGCCTCACGCTGCCCGACGTGCTCCAGCACCGCACGTTCGTCTTCATCGTCGTCGCCTTCGGGCTCTTCGAGTGGATGGTGCGCACGGGCCGGCTGGCGGAGCGGCCGTGGGGCTACGTCTTCCCGCTGCTCTGCGCGGCGGGCGGCGGGCTCCTGCTCACCCACTCGCACGCGATGTTCAACCTGAAGGACGAGTTCCTCTCCGAGGTCACGCACGCGCCGCTCGGGATCCTCGGCGCGTTCGCGGGCTGGGGCCGCTGGCTGGAGCTCCGGCTGCCCGCGGCGGGGCGCGCCGCCGGCTGGACCTGGCGCGGCTGCTTCACGGCGGTGGGGCTCATCCTCCTCTTCTATCGCGAAGGCTGATGACGCGAGAGCCGATGTGATCGCCGGTCACGCCACCGCCGAGGCCACCGCGCGCTACGCCGCGAGCCACGCCGAGCGCACCGCGGCCGGGAATTTCCGCGAGTTCCCGGGCGGCGTCCGCGCGTCGTCGCTGGGCCTCGGCACGTACCTGGGCCGCGAGGACGCGGCCACCGACTCCCTCTACGAACGGGCGATCGGGCGCGCGCTCGAGCGTGGGACGAACGTGCTCGACACCGCCATCAACTACCGTCACCAGCGCAGCGAGCGAGCGATCGGGCGCGCGCTGGCCGCCTCCATCGCGCGCGGCACCGTCGCGCGCGAGGACGTGGTGGTCGCGACCAAGGGCGGCTACCTGGCCTTCGACGGCGAGGCGCCGCCCGACCCGCGCGCGTACTTCGCGGCCACCTATGTCCAACCCGGGATCATCCGGCCGGGGGACGTCGTGGGCTGGCACTGCATGACGCCGCGCTTTCTCGCCGACCAGATCGAGCGCAGCCGCGCCAACCTCGGCCTCGAGACGATCGACGTCTACTATGTCCACAACCCCGAGACGCAGCTCGACGAGGTCGAGCGGCCCGAGTTCCTCGCGCGCCTGCGCGCGGCCTTCGGCGCGCTGGAAGAGGCGGTGCGCGCGCGGAGGATCCGCTGGTACGGCACGGCCACGTGGAACGGCTACCGCGTGCCGCCGCAGGAGCGCGGCCACCTGTCGTTGGCGGAGGTGCTGGCGGTCGCGCGGGAGGCCGGCGGCGACGACCATCACTTCCGCGTCGTGCAGCTGCCCTACAACCTCGCCATGCTCGAGGCCTTCACGCTCGCCAACCAGCCCGCCGACACCGGCTTGGTGCCGATGCTCCGCGCCGCCGAGCACGTCGGCGTGTACACGATGGCGTCCGCGTCGATGATGCAGGGGCAGCTCGCGCGCGGCCTGCCGCCCGAGCTGGGTACCGTCCTGCCGGGCCTGGCCACGGATGCCCAGCGCGCGCTGCAGTTCGTGCGCTCCACGCCCGGCGTCGGCACCGCGCTCGTCGGCATGAAAACGGTCGCCCACGTCGAGGAGAACGCCGGCGTGGCGGCCACGCCGCCCGTGGCCTGGGAGCAATTCCAGCGGCTGTTCACCGCGGCGTGATGTTGCGGACCCCGGCGGCGTCCGGTACGGTGTGGCGGTGATCACCCTCGAGCGTGACCACGAGCGCGCCCTCGGGGTCCGTCCCAGCGTCTCCGCCGTCATCTTCGATCGCCGCCGGCGCCTCTTGTTGCAGCAGCGCTCGGACGGCGGGCAGTGGGGTCTGCCGGGCGGCTCCGTGGAGATCGGCGAGTCCGTGAGCGACGCCGTCGCCCGCGAGGTGCGCGAGGAGACCGGCCTCACCATCGCGACCCGACGTCTGGTCGGCGTGTACTCCGAGCCCCGTCTGCAGGTGGTCCGCTACCCGGACGGCAACGTGTGGCACTACGTGAACGTCTGCTTCGAGTGTGTCGTGCGCGGCGGCACGCTGACCACGTGCGACGAGACGCTGGCGCTCGAGTGGGTCGCGCTCGACGCGCTCCCGGCGGCGCTGCTGCCGAACCATCGCATCCGCATCCGCGACGCCCGCGCGCGGCGCGTCGCGGCATTCGTGCGGTAAAGGAGGATTCACCCGTGATGCGACGGATTCATCACGTCGGCGTTGTCGTCCAGCGTCTCGCCGACGCCTACGGGTTCTATCGCGACGTGCTCGGCTTGCCGCTGCTCAAGGAGCAGACGATCGCCGAGCAGGGCGTGCGCGCGGCGTTGCTCGCCGCCGGCGACACAGAGATCGAGCTGCTCGAGCCGCTCGACGCGGCCTCGGGCATCGGGCGCTTCCTCGCGCGCCGCGGCGAGGGCCTCCACCATCTCTGCTTCGAGACGCCGGACGTCGGCGGCGCCCTGGTGGGTCTCAAGGATCGCGGCGCGGAGCTGATCGACACCGCACCGCGCGCCGGGCTCGCCGGCCAGATCGCGTTCCTCCACCCGCGCGCCTGCTGCGGCGTGCTCGTCGAGCTGGCCACGCCGCCGCCGGGCGAAGGGCCCGGCCACGCGTCGCCGCTCGGGCTCAAGCGCCTCGTCGTCGGCGCCCAGGACGTCAAGCAGACGGCCGGACGCTTCCGGGCGCTCTTCGGCTTTCCGGAGGTCGCGATGAACGGCGGGCCGCGCACGATGCTCGGCGTGGGCAACGGCGCGCTGCTCGTGGTGCCGGCGGCGGAGGTCGGCGGCATCGAGGGCATGGTGGCCCTCTCCCTCGTGGCCGACGATTTCTCCGCGCTCACCGCGGCGCTGCGTCGCGCGGGAACGCCGCGCCTCGAGGGCACGGCCGAGGTCTCCGTCGAGCCCGCCGGCAGTCACGGCGTGCACCTGCACATCAGCCGCTACAACTTTCCTTAGTCAGATGGGGGGCCCCGAAATGGCCCCCCAAACCCCCCAGCGCTCGTCGCGCCCCGGCGGAGCCGTGGCGCGCCTCGATTTTGCGCCCGCCCCCCCCGGACGCTCGGTACGGCCTGCGCTCACAACGCGTCGGGCTCGCGGGCGATGCGGTCGAGGTCGGCGCGCGTGTAGCTGCCGAGCGAGCGGAAGTCGAGGTCGGTGTAGTTCTTGATCCACCGCATCGCGATCTTCACCGCCTTGCGGTAGCGCTCCTGCGTGGCCGCGTCCTTCGGCCGGCGCGTGAGGATGTCGTCGAGCTCCTCCTGCAGCAGCCGCTTGACCAGGGCCACGTCGTGCGTCGCCGGCGGCCCCTGCGTCGTCGGCGCGTGATGCAGGACGCGCTGCGCGATCTGCGCGACCGACATGCGACCCGTCGCGAGATCCTCCATGAGGGCGGGATGCACGCCCGGCTTGCCCTCGAGGCTGTCGATGCCCTTGGCGCCGCGGCCGTTGAGCCAGCCCTCGACGTACTCGATCACCATGCGCGCATTGCGGCGCGTGCCCTCGAGCGTGATCGGTCCCGCCGGCACCTCGACGCGCACCGGGTAGTGGTCGGGCTTGGCCATGTCGGGGCTGGGCTTGAAGCCCGAGGCGATGAGGGTCTTGAAGGGATCGGCGGCCGTCTTCATGTGGAAGATGTGCGCAACCCAGCCGCGGAGGAATCCCTGCGCGGCCTCCCACTCCTTGTCCCGGCGAATCGCCTCGCCGGCCACGCGGTTCACCTCGGGATCGTTGCTCGGCAGCGCGGTGGCCATGCCGCCGATGGGGACGGCGCCCCGCTTGAGGCAGATGGCGACGAGTCGGCGAAAGATGTCGGAGAGGAACGGCGTCGTCTTGATGTCGACGCCGAAGCGGTCGGGCCAGACGGATTTGGGATCCGTCATCACGTACTCGAAGATGGAGGCCTTGAGGTCCCAGCGCGCGGCGTTGAGGCCGGCCGCGTAGGGGCCCAGCGCGTGCAGCATCTCCTCCATGTAGTACACGCAGGGCAGCGACTCGACGAGAATGATGCCGCGAATCGTCGCCTCTCGCAGAAATGGCAGGCGCTCGCGGCACGCGTCGAGCAGCTCGCGGTAGAAGCGCGCCTCATCGGGCGTCTCGAGCTTCGGCAGATAGAAGTAGACGCCCTGGCCGCGATCAGCCTGCGCGCGGCCCGCGTAGAACAGCGTCAGCGCCGTACCGAGGATGGCGGCGTTGACGGGGGCGCCGTCGATGCGCACGTCGGGCTCGTCCAGGTGCAGGCCGCGCTCACGATGCATGAAGAACGGTAGCTCCCCCGGCGCCACCTTGTACTCGCGCTTGCGCTCGGTGTCGTTGAAGTAGAGCTCGCGGTTCACCGCGGCCAGTCGGTTGGCGGCGGCGCGGATGGTGTCGATCAGCCGGTGGCCGCCCGAGTCCTCGTCGTCGTCGAGGTCGCCCTCGGCGCGCTCGCCCTCGGGCCCCGGGTTGAGCGCGTTGATGAACATCGAGGTGATCGAGCACGGTCCCGAGATCTCGATCCCGGGCTTCTTCAGCTCGTCGGGAACCGGCGGCACCTTCCAGTCGCCCGTGGTGGCCTCGCTCGCGGGCAGCGGCGCCGGGCGGCGCCCGGCGTGGGCGTCGGCGAGCAGCCGCGCGCGGTCGGCGCGCAGCTTCAGCGCGCGCGCGTGCAGGCGATCGTGAAGCGCGGCCAGAAACTCGTTGAAGGCCGGCGTGAACAGACGGTCGGCGCCCTCGACGGGCTCGAATCGTACGCGTGACGTCGGCGTCATCGGGTGGCGTTCTCCTGCGCCGGAACGGTCGGCGGATTGGGGCCGTTTTCGCATGGCGGCCCCGTGCTGTCAATGGAGATGGGGGGCCCCGAAATGGCCCCCCAACCCCCCCAACCCCCCCAGCCTTCGGAGCGTCCCGGCGGAGCCGTGCCGCTCCTCTAGACCGCGCCAGCCATGTGGGCCTCGAAATCGCCCCTCGAATGGCGGCGGCGTGCTGTCAATGGCAGAATGGCGCTCCGCCATGGCCTCGCCTCGACGGTTCCGCGGTGTCGGCAAAGGACGCAAGACGCGCCGCGCGCTGGAGCGCGGCGGCATCGGACCGGCGGCGCGGCTCAACCGTGCGCTCGGCGCGTGGGCGGGCGTGCGCATCACGCCGATGTTCGGGCGCTGGGGCTATTTCGCCGGCGCGCGGCTCTTCGCGTGTTTTCCGCTAGCACGCAAGGAGACGGATCTCTGGATCCGCCTCTCGCCCACCGACCAGAGCCGGGCATTGCGGGAGCCGGGAGTGCGGCCGCACCGCCGCTTCGCGCGGCGCGGCTGGATCGAGCTCGACCTCGTGGACGACGCCGACGTGCCGCGCGCCCTGCGCTGGCTGCGCCGCGCGCACACGGCCGATCTTCCCGCCGAGGAGGCCGACTGAGCATGGGTGCCGTGCTCGACCTGAGCGAGCGCTTCTGGCGCGGCGAGGTACGCGGGCCGGAGCTCGTGCGGGCCTCCGGTGCCGTGGAGGAGATCGCGCCCGACGTGCTGTTCGTCCACGCCTTCGCCAATGTCACCGCGCTGCGCACAGCCGGCGGTCTCGTCCTCGTCGACACGGGCAACTACCGCGCGCGCGACAAGACGTTTGCCGCCGTGCGCGGCTGGGACGCCCGGCCGCTGGCCACCGCCGTCTACACCCACGGCCACGTCGATCACGCCTGCGGCCTGCCGCCGTTTCTGGACGAGGCGCAGCGCCACGGCTGGCCACGCCCACGCATCGTCGGCCATCGCGACGTCGCGCGGCGCTTCGATCGGTACCGCGCGACGGCCCCCTGGAACGGGCTGATCAACGCGCGGCAGTTCTCGATCCCGCCGTCGTGGCCGACGGAGTACGACTATCCCGACATGACCTACGCCGACACGCAGCGGCTCGAGATCGGCGGGGTCGCGCTCGAGCTCACGCACGCGCGCGGTGAGACCGACGACCACACGTGGCTCTGGTGGGCGGCGCGGCGAATCCTCTTCACCGGCGACCTCTTCTTCTGGGTCGCGCCCAACGCCGGCAATCCTCAGAAGGTGCAGCGCTACGCGGCGGAGTGGGCGGTGGCGCTGCGGGCGATGGCGGCGCGGGGCGCCGAGGTGCTCGTGCCCGGCCACGGCGTGCCCGTCGTCGGCGCCGGCCGCGTGCGGCAGGCGCTGGAGGACACGGCGGAGTGGCTGGAGACGCTCGAGCGCGAGACCGTCGCACGGATGAACGCCGGCGCGTCTCTCGAGCAGATCCTGGCCGAGGTGCGGCCGCCCGCGCATCTGGCCGATCGCCCGTATCTGCAGCCTGTCTACGACGAGCCGGAGTTCGTCGTCCGAAACGTCTGGCGCCTCTACGGCGGCTGGTGGGACGGCGTGCCCGCGCACCTCAAGCCGGCGCCGCAGGCGGCGCTGGGCCGCGAGGTGGCCGCGCTCGCGGGCGGCGTCGGCGCGCTGGTGGCGCGCGCGAAAGCCCTGGCCACGGCCGGTGATCTGGCGCTGGCCTCGCATCTGGCCGACTGGGCCATCGCCGCCGCGCCCGATGACCGCGGCGCCCACGCCGCGCGCGCGGAAATCTACGACGCGCGGGCGAAGGCCTCAGCGGCGCTCATGACGCGCGGAATCTTCGCGGCCGCCGCCCGCGACTCCTCCGCGAAGGCCGGCGGCGGTTAAGCCGTCATCGAGGACCGCCCCGGGTTTCCCGGGGCGGTTCCGAGCGGTGGGGGGTATGGGGGGCCATGTCGGGGCCCCGATTCGCTATGCGTCCGGCCGAGGACCGCCCCGGGTTTCCCGGGGCGGTCGCGAGCGATGGGGGGTTTGGGGGGCCATTTCGGGGCCCCCCATGACTTCCGGCGGCGGGCCGGCGGCGCGCGCGCGGGCCTCGATCTCGGGGATGTTGACCAGCGGCAGCAGGAAGTACGCCGCCGCCGTCATCGCGGCGGAGATCCAGACGAGGGTACTGTAATTCGTCCACTCGTACAGATAGCCGCCGAAGACCTGCGAGCCCTGCACACCCAGGTTGTAGACCGACATCAGCAGCGCGAAGAACGTGCCCTCCGCGTGCTTGGGGCACGCCTTGGCCGCGAGATCGAGGAAGGCAAGCTGGGTGATCATCCCGACGCCGCCGAAGACAGTGTCGATCGCGATCGCCGACGTCCGGTCGTTGTAGAAGAGATAGGCGAGCGTGCCGACGGTGCTGACGGCGATCGAGACAACGATGAGACGGTGCAGCGAGACGCGCCGTGACAGCGGCGCGTAGAAGGCCGCGCCCACGATGCTGGCGCCGGCGCTCAGCGAGCCGAGGAGGCCGATGAACTGCTGGCTGAACTTGAGGGTGTCGGTCTGATAGTAGAAGAGCGGGATACCGATCGACGGGCTGAAGGTCCAGAAAAAGATGAACCCGGCGACCACCCACATCGTGCGATCGCGGATCGCGGTCTTGATGCCCCTCCACGCCTCTTGGAACTCCTCGCGCTGCGATTTCGCGGGCCGCTCGTGGATGAAGACGGCGCCCATCACGAGCGCGATGAAGGGAAAGGCGGCCGCGATGAGAAAGGCGGTCTGCAGCTCGCGCCGCTCCGCGAAGTAACCACCGATCAGGCCGACGAGCAGCGTGGCCATGTTGATGGCCGCCCATTGCACCGACTGGAAGGCACCCGTGAGACCCAGCGGCTTGCCGTTCTCGACCATCATCGCGTCGGTGAGGACGTCGGTGAAGGCGATGCCCAGGCCCATGATCAGCAGGAGGACGGCGAGGCTCCAGTATGTCGGCTCGCCCAGCAGGCCCAGCGCGACGCCGGCCAGCGTGGCCAGCGCGGAGGTGAGGAGGAAGTAGCTCTTGCGCCGGCGCCCGAAGAGGGGGAAGGCGTCGGAGATCATGCCGTAGAGGGGTTTGACGATCCACGGGACGAGGATGATCGTTCCGAACTTGCCCACCTGGGACGGCGACAGGCCGAGGCGTTCCTTGAGCGTGAGCGTCAGCACCTGGTCGGCGACGTGGTACATGCCCTGGGAGAAGTAGACGACGGCGAAGAGCATCGCGAGACGGCGCGCGTCGGGCGTCTTGAACGGGTTGACGCGGTCGAGCCGAGCGGACATTCGCGGTCATCATAGTCTAGAATCCGGTCATGCACTCTGTGTGCCCTCATGACTGTCCGTCCTGCTGCAGCCTCGAGGTCGACGTCGCCGACGGCCGCATCGTCGACGTCACCGGCACCGCCGGTCATCCCTTCACGCAGGGCGTGATCTGCGGCAAGGTGCGCGAGTACGCGGAGCGCGTGCATTCCCCGCTGCGCGTGCTGACGCCGCTGCGCCGCGCCGGCGTCAAGGGTGAAGGTCGCTTCGAGCCGATCTCGTGGGACGACGCGCTGGCGGAGATCGCGCGGCGCTGGCGCGCCATCGCCGCCGAGCACGGCGGCGAGGCGATCCTGCCCTTCTCGTACGCGGGGTCGATGGGCCAGGTGCAGTTCTTCGCCGGACATCCGCTGTTCCACGCGCTCGGCGCCAGCCGGCTCGACCGCTCGATCTGCGTGTCGACGGCGTACACGGGCTGGCGGGCGACGGTGGGGCAGGTGACGGGCAACGACTCCGAGCAGATGGTCGGCGCCGACCTCGTCGTGCTCTGGGGGGTCAACGCGGCGTACTCGACGATCAACGTGATGACGCTCGTCAAGCAGGCGCGACAGCGCGGCGCCCACGTCGTCGTCATCGATCCGTACCGGACGCCCACGGCCGTGCAGGCCGACGAGCACCTGGCGGTGCGACCGGGCACCGACGGCGCGCTGGCGCTGGCCGTCATGCACGTGCTCATCGCCGAGGGGCTGGTCGACCGCGACTACGTCGAGCGCGCGACGCTGGGCTTCGAGGCGCTGGCCGAGCACGTCAAGGCGTGGCCGCCCGAGCGCGTGGCGCCGATCGTGGGCCTCGACGCGTCGACCATCGCCGCCTTCGCGCGCCGCTACGGCGCGGGCGCCCGCGCGTTCATCCGCGTGGGCATCGGGCTCTCACGGCACGACAACGGCGGCATGACCTGCCGCACCATCGCGTGCCTGCCGGCGCTGACGGGCGCCTACGCCGACCCGCACGGTGGTGCGCTGCTGTCTTCCGGCGGTGCGTTCGCGCTGGACCTGCGTGCGCTCGAGCGTCCCGACCTCATGCCGACGCCGCCTCCGCGCGTGATCAACATGATCCGGCTCGGCCGCGCGCTGACCGACCCGGACATGCGACCGCCGGTGAAGGCGCTCTACGTCTACTCGTCGAATCCCGCCGCCGTCTGCCCGAACCAGACGCTGGTGCTGCGCGGGCTCGCCCGCGAGGATCTCTTCACGGTGGTGCACGAGCAGGTGATGACCGACACGGCGCACTACGCGGACCTCGTGCTGCCGGCCACGACCTCGATGGAGCATGCGGACCTGTACCGCTCGTTCGGCCACTTCTATTTCCAGTATGCGGAGCCGGTGATCGCGCCCCAGGGCGAGGCGCGATCGAACTGGGAGGTCTTCGCCGCGCTCGCGCGGGCCATGGGCGTCGCCACGGACCATTACGCGCGCGGCCACGACGCGGCTCTGAGCGCGGCGCTGGCCGGCGGCGAGCCGCACGTGCGTGCGGTGACGCTCGAGCGGCTCAAGCGCGAGAAGTCGGTGCGCCTGGCCCTGCCGCGACCGTACCTGCCGTTCGCCGACGGCGCGCCCACGCCGTCGGGCAAGGTGGAGTTCGTCTCCGCGTCACTCGCCGCGCACGGCCTGCCCGCGCTGCCGACGTGGACGCCGCTGGCCGAGGGCCCGGCGCGCGCCGATCTCGTGGCGCGCTTCCCGCTGCAGTGCATCGTGCCGCCGAACCGCTTCTTCCTGAACTCGTCGTTCAGCCAGTCGGAGCGGCTGCGCAAGCGTCAGGGCACGCCGACGGTGATGCTGGCGCCGGACGACGCCGCCGCGCGCGGCATCGTCGATGGCGACGCGGTGCGCGTCGAGAGCCCGCGCGGCGCCGCGCGCTTCACGGCGCGCCTCACCGACGCCACCCGGCCCGGCGTCGTCGTGATCGAGGGCATCTGGTGGCATCGCTTCCATCCCGGCGGCCGCGGCGTCAACGTGCTCACCGACGATCGCGTGACCGACATGGGCGGAGGGCCCGCCTTCCACTCCAACCTCGTCGAAGTCACGCGCGCGTAGCGCTCGTCGCCGCCGGCCGGCACCGGGACCGGGGCGGCCCTGTTCGACCACGCAAATCGACTGTGCGTTGCGCCTGTCATGGAGCCACGACGGCATCGCCGGATCCGACGCAGTACCCAGAAGCCACGGGTCTCACAGGACCGCCCCGGCCCCGGCGCCGGCCGGCGGCGGCGACCGTTCGAGGCGGTGTGGGCCTCTACGACGCGGGCGCGGGGGCGATCGTCTCGGCGGCGCGTGTGTCGCGGGGCAACCGCTGGGCTTTGCCCCCGAACAGGCGCAGGAGCACCGGCAACACGATCAGCGCGGACACGAGCGACGCCAGCATCCCCAGCGTCAGCATGAGGCCGAGCCCGTAGATGCCGCGATGGGCGGCGAGCATGAGGCTGCCGAAGCCCACCATCGTGGTGAGCCCGTTCACGAAGACCGCCATGATGGTCGAGCGCGCGACCAGCGGGCCGCCGTGGTCGCGCCCCTCCATGAAGCGCATGACGATATTGAGCCCGAACTCCGCGGCGGCGCCGAGGATCAGCGGGATCCCGAACACGTTGCCGAGGTTGAGCTTGACGTCGAAGAGCCACATGAGGCCGGCCGTCCACGTCATGCCGAGCGCCAGCGGCGACAGCGCGAGCACGGTCTCGCGGATGCGCCGCAGCATCAGGAAGGTCAGCACGGTCACCAGCACGATGGCGTACACCGTCCCCTGCTTGTACGCGCGCTCCATGAGCCGGATCGCCTCGTAGGTGATGATCGGGGTGCCTGTCACGTCGCCGTCCACAGAGCGCAGGTCGTTCACGAAGCGCGCGGCGCCGTCGCGATCCCAGATGTCCACGGCCGGGTGGATCTGCAGCAGGAAGCTGCCGCGGTCGCTGATGAACTTGCGCCGGATCTCCGGCGGCACGTCGGCGAGCCCCACCGTCCGCGGATTGAGGTTGGCCTGCAGCCGCTGGAACGACGTCACGAAATCGCGATAGACCTGGCGCTGCAGGAACGCGAGCGCCGGCTCGCTCACCGTGCGGTCCGACTGGCGCAGGCGCACCACCAGCTGGGCGATGTCGTCGCGCAGCGAGGCGAGCCGCCGCTGCGTGTCGCCGGGAGGCGCCTCGCCGGCCGCGATGTCGAAGCGCCGCTTCAGCGTCTCGAGCGCGCTGAGGAGCCGGTCGATGTCCACCGGTTGCGGCCGCGCCACGCGCACGGGCGCCACGATCGGCGCGAAGTCGCGAATGATCTTCTGCTTCTCCGGCTGGTCGTCGGGGATGAGGAGCAGCGCGGAGTCGACCTCGGACACGCTGCCGAGGGCGCGGAACGCGTGCTGCTTGCGCCGGAGCTCGTCGAGGGTGGAGGCGCTCGATAGCGCGGCGAATCCCGAGCGGCCGGAGGTGGCGAGAATCTTCTTCTCCCACGTGACCGATTCCGTGCCCTCCGCCTGAAGATTGAGCAGGTTGAAGTCGAAGCGGACCCGACCGAACCCATAGATGGAGACGGCGGCGAGAAGAGCGGCGGCGGCCAGCACCGTCTTGGGATGGCTGGTGATCCAATCGACGAACGGGACGTGGACGCGCTCGAGGCGGATCGCGCGTGGGATGGTCACGCCCACGCGATCGAGGCGCCGGCGGTCCACGAGCATGAGCATGGCCGGGAAGAGGAACATCATCGACACCCACGACAGCAACAGCGCGGTGCCCGCGATGAAGCCGAGCTCCTGCAGACCCCGGAAGTCCGTGAGCATGAGGACGAAGAACGTGGCGGCGGCCGTGATCGCGCTCAGCAGGATGCCGGGGCCGCTGCGCATGGCGGTGATCTCGATGGCCTCGCGCAGGTTGCGGCCGAGGAACAGCTCCTCCTCGTAGCGAAAGAGATAGTAGATGCCGTAGTCGATGCCGATGCCGATCACGATCGGGATGAACATCACCGAGAACAGTGAGAGGTGGCCGACGACCAGGGTGGCCACGCCCATCGACCAGCACAGGGAGAGCGCGAGGGCGAGCAGCATGAGGAGCGGCTTGCCCACGCGCAGGAACGCGGCGAGCAGGAGTGCCAGCGTCAACCCGAACGCGACCAGCGTCGCGCGCTCGCTGTCGCGGAAGGCCGCCGTCATCTCGTCGCTCGAGAGCGCGGGCTTGCCGGTCACGCCCACCTCGACGTCGGGGAACTCCGCGCGCAGCGTCGCCACCGTGGTGCGCACGCCCTCGATCGCCTCGCGGTCGCCGGTGAAGCTGCCGCGATCGCTCGTCGGCTCGGCCAGGATGAACAGCAATCGCTGGTCGTCCGACAGGAAGTAGCCGGCGCTCTCGCTGCCCTCGCCGCCGACGGAGAACAGGCCCCCCCACGGCGAGCGGTACGGCGTGGGGCGGTCGAGGCGCCCGGCGATCTGCGTCACCACGTCGTGCACGAAGCGAAGGTCGAGCGAGCCCTTCGAGGCGCCGGGGCTGCTGTCGAGGCCGAGGTCGAGGAGGCCGGTCACGAATGCCTGGGCGATGGAGGTCGCGATCCCGTCCACGAGCTGATCCAGCGTGGGCCGGTCGGCGAACTTCTCCATGAACTGCTGATAATCGAAGACGCGCTCCCGGATCTCCTTGAGCCGGTCGCTGGAGAGGTAGAGGAGCGCCCGGCCCTCGAACTGCTTGGGGTCGATCCGATAATTGATGTGCGCGAGCGGCACGCGGTTGGCCCGCAGCTCGCGCACGAGGCGGTTGGCGTAGATGGTGGCCTCGGGCAGCGACGGCGCCTGCACCGCGAGGACGAGGTCATCGAGCTGGCCGAACTCCCGGTCGAACTCGACGTAACGCTCGATGTACCGCTTGCCCTGCGGCAGCAGCGCGCGGTTGGAGGTCGCGAACTGCAGGAAGGTGAAGGAATAGGCGACGGAGATCGCCGAGAGAACGATGGCGGCCGCCAGCGTCATGCCCGGCCGCGCGCACGCGAGCCGGACGAGGCGGCGCAGAAGGCGCCCGGTTCGCGACGTCACGCTGGACTACTCTTCGCCGGCGATGAACCGTTCGAGCCGCTGGCGAGCGGCGTCGTCCGCCCACTGCTCCGGCGGCGATTTCATGAGATAGGCGGAGGGCGCGAGGAGGGTGCCCTTCAGCCCGCGGTCGAGCGCGATGCGGCAGCACCGGATGGCATCGATGACGACACCGGCCGAGTTCGGCGAGTCCCACACCTCGAGCTTCAGCTCGACGTTGATGGGCTGATCACCGAAAGAACGGCCCTCGAGGCGGATGTGCGCCCACTTGCGGTCCTCGAGCCACGGCACGTAGTCGCTGGGCCCGATGTGGACGGCGTCCGTGGGCAGCTCGTGAGCGAGCTGCGAGCGCACGGCGTCCGTCTTGCTGATCTTCTTGCTGACGAGCCGCTCGCGCTCGAGCATGTTGTAGAAGTCGGTGTTGCCGCCGAAATTGAGCTGGCTCGTCCGCTCCAGGCGCACGCCCCGGTCCATGAACAGCTTGGCGAGCACGCGGTGCACGATGGTGGCGCCGAGCTGCGACTTCACGTCGTCACCCACCACGGGCAGGCCCCGGTCCTCGAATCGCCGGCGCCAGTACGCCTCGCGCCCGATGAAGACGGGGATGCAGTTCACGAAGGCGCAGCCGGCGTCGAGGATCTGCTCGACGTACCACTTGGTCGCCATCTCGCTGCCCACGGGCAGGAAGTTGACCACCACGTGCGTGTTCGTCTCGCGCAGGATGCCCGCGATGTCGGCCGTCGCGCCCGGCGCCTTCTTGATCAGCTGCCCGAGATAGGTGCCGAGGCCGTCGTGCGTCATCCCACGCTGCACGGGCACGCCCAGCGGCGGCACCGCCGCGAACTTCACCGTGTTGTTCGGCGCCTCGAAGATCGCCTCCGAGAGGTCCTTGCCCACCTTGCGCTCGTCGATGTCGAAGGCGGCCGAGAACTCGATGTCGCCGACGTGGTAGCCGCCGAGCCGCGGGTGCATGAGGCCGGGGATGAAGCCGTCGTCCGGCGCCTGGCGGTAGTAGTGCACACCCTGAACGAGAGATGAAGCGCAGTTGCCGACGCCGATGATGGCGACTCGAACGGATCCCACGGTGGCCTCCTGGGCTGGGAGTGGCGCGTTGGCTGCGGCGCGGACGTCAGTGTAGCACATGGTCGTGTAGAATCTCGGAGATGCGCGATCCTCGAGAGGGCCCCGTGAGCGGGTCGACGACGACAATCGTGGCGGACGAGGTCGAGCGCGCGCTCGCCGGCCTCGACGTCGACCACGTGAAGAAGACGTACTGGGAGCAGAACGAGTTCGTCTGTCTCGAGCGCTGGCTCCCGGCGTCGATCGTCGAGCGCATGGTGGCCGAGGTCGAGCGCGTGCGGCCCGCGATCCACCGCAACTACATCCCGCGGCACAAGAAGGGCGGCAGTGTCAGCTACTACGCGCTCGTCGAGCAGGCGCCGACGATCCTCGCGCTCTATCGAGCGCCCGCCTTCATCCGCTTCCTGGCCAGCCTGTCCGGCCGGCCGCTGCAGCCGTGTCCGGAGAACGATCCGCACGCGTGCGCCCTCTATTTCTACACGGAGCCCGGCGACCACATCGGCTTCCACTTCGACACCTCCTACTACAAGGGCAGCCGCTACACCGTGCTCGTCGGCCTCATCGAGCGCTCGTCGAGCCGGCTCGTGTGCCAGCTCTTCAAGGACGATCCGGGCGGCCGGCCGCTCGTCGAGCTCCGGCTGGCCACGCATCCCGGGACGCTGGTGGCCTTCAACGGCGACAAGCTGTGGCATGCCATCACACCGCTGGGGGAGCACGAGGAGCGCGTGAGCCTCACGCTGGAGTACGTGACGGACCCGTCGATGAGCACGATGAAGCGGCTCTTCTCGAACCTGAAGGATTCGTTCGCCTACTTCGGACTGAAGACGGTCTTCACCGGCCGCGTGCGCACCGCCCGCTGATGCGAGACGACTAGCGCCGGCGCAGCAGGACCCAGGCGAAGCGCGTGAGCCAGTACGCGTGCGAGCCGAGGGCCACCAGCACCATCAGCCAGGGCAACGCCGCCGGCGCGAGCGCGCGCGCGGCGATGAAGAGCAGCAGCATCACGTAGAAGCCGTCGCGCGAGCCCAGGTCCACGAGGGCGCCGCCGGCGCCCGCCGCGCCCGTGTCCGGCCACCACTTCGCCACCGCCGCGCTGCCCAGGATCCCGACGGCGGCGAGCACGCCCAGCCAGAGACCGGCGCCCGCCGCGGACTGCGCGCTCACGCCCATGGCGAGCACGATCAGGGTATGGACCAGGCTGTCGGCGATGACGTCGAGCCACTCGCCCAGGCGCGACTCCGTGAGGGTGAGCCGCGCGACCTCGCCGTCGGCGTGGTCGAGCACCACCGCCGTCACGTACACGCCCAGGCCGGCCACGGCGCTGGCCGCGCTCGCGCGCCAGAAGCACCACACGGCCACGAGGCCGACGACAAAGCCCGCGACGAGGCGCGCCTCCGCCTCCGCGACCCCGCGCGCGTCGCGCGCCAGCACGTACCAGCCCTCGGCGACGAGCCGCGCCTCGCCGCTCTTCAGCGCGCGATCGAGATCGTCGCCGAGCGGCGCTCCCGCCGCGAGGCCGGGCGCCAGCGCCGCCGCGAGCGCGGCGTCGGCGACGAGCACCGGCGCGCGGTCGCGCGTCGAGGCCGCGAGCACCGCGCCCGGCCCGGCGGCGCGCAGGGCGGCCAGCGCGGCCGGCGGCGCCAGCGCGGCGGCGGGCAGGAGCAGGAGCGGTCCCGGCGGCAGGGGCGCGCCGGGCTCGAGCCAGGCGACGGCGGCGCGCGCGCGGGCGGAGGCGGCCACCGCGGCTCCCACCTCGGTGGGCCGCAGCTGCGCCGGCACGGCGACGCGGCGGGCGCCGGCGCGGACGGCGGCCGCGATGACGCGGAAGGCGAGCGGGCGGCCGGCCACGGGGGCCAGGGCGGCCGTCAGGTCCTCCTCGGTGGCGAGGTAGAGGGCGGCGCGATCGATCACGCGCCGTCCAGCCGGACGACGTGCGGCAGCACGTCCGCCTCGGCGCGGCGCAGGTCTTCGGCGAAGTCGATCTCGGTCCAGCGCAGGCCGGTGACGTCCACCCAGCCCACGTGGTGCGAGGTCACGAGCATGTGCAGGGCGTCCTCGTACTCGTTGAGGCCCCGGCTCTCCTCGATGACTCGCTCGAGGAAGCGCACGAAGGCCGGACCGGCCTCGGCGCCACACTTGAAGAAGCCCACGCCCTCACCCACGGTGTTCCACGTCTCGGGCACCACCTTCTTGCCGAGCGCGATCACCGGTCGCCGCGCGTGTAGACCTTGACCTCCTCGCCGGTGTCGGCGAAGCCGCGGTCGACCAGGAGCGCGCTCGGCGCCGGCGCGGCCAGCAGGCGGCGCAGGAACTCGCGCGGGAACAGCACGTCGGCGTCCATCACCAGCGCCGGCTCGCGCAGGTACTGGCGCGCGGCGTACAGCGACAGCACGGAGCCGCGCGTGTACTCCGGATTGACCACGTAGTCGACGGCCATGCGCCCCACGCGCTCGCCGGCGAGGGCGCGCACCTGATCCGCGCAGTGACCCACCACGAGCACCGAGCGGCGCACGCCCGCCCACGCGAGCGCGTCCAGCATGCGCGCGAGGATCGGCCGGCCGCCCACGGGCAGCAACGCCTTGTGCGTCGCGTCCGTCAGCGGCGCCAGCCGGCGCGCGACGCCGGCGACGAGAATGATGGCCGTCACCGCTCGCCGCTCAGGTCAGCCGTCCCGCGGCGGACGAGCCCATTTCTTCCTGTCTCGACTTCATCTTCTTCACCAGCTCCGCGTACGACGAGGTCTGGATGATCTTGTTGAACTGCGTGCGGTAGTTCGAAACGAGGCTGACGCCCTCGATGATGACGTCGTAGACGAGCCAGCGGTCGTCCTTCTTGAGCATCCGGTACTCGATGGGGACGTCGGCGCCCGCCTTGGTGACGAGCTTGCTCAGCACGGAGGCCTGGTCGCCCTCGGTCCGGTCGCTCAGGTACTGGATCTTCTCGCCGCCGTACAGCTCGATCTTCGAGATGTACGAGCGCTCGAGGAGGTCGCCGAACAGCTTGACGAACTCGTCGCGCTCGGCCTCCGTGCGGGCCGCCCAGTGCCGGCCCAGCGAGCGCTTGGCCGTTTCCCCGAAGTCGAAGATGTCGTCGGCAATCTTGCGCACGGCGACGCGCTTGTCCTTCGGCTTGTCCTTCAGCGAGGGATCGTCGATCAGCTTGAGCACGCGATCCACCTGCGCCTTGAGCTGGTCCGTCGGCTCGCCCGCCCGGGCCGGGGCCGCGGCCAGCACGAGCGCCAGCGTGAGGACCAGCGCGGTCGTGAAGGGCGATCTCATGATCCGGATCCTCCCGATGATCTCGGCGTCACACCTTGCCGAAGATGTACTTCGACAGCAGCTCCTCGAAATCCACGGGCGCCTCCACCTCGCGGATCTTTCCGCCGGGCGGGATGATCTTGTCCGAGCCGCCCGGACTGATCCGCACGTACTTCTCGCCGATCAGACCTTTGGTCTTGATCGACGCGATCGAGTCCTCCTGCAGCTTGACGCCGGTCTGCACGCGCAGGATCACGCGCGCCTGGTAGTTGTCGAGGCCGATCGAGTCCACCCGGCCGATCTCGACCCCCGCGATCTCGACCGTCGAGCCGGCCTTGAGCCCGCCCACGGACGGGAAATCCACGGTCACCCTGTAGCCCCGGGCGCCCAGGAACGACACGCGCCCCAGCTGGATAGAAAGATACCCCAGGGCCACCATGCCGAGCACCATGAAGACGCCGACTACTATGTTGACCCGTGTGCGCTCCATCAGGTTCCCTCCGGCTCCCCGCGGATGAACTTCTGGACCACCCGGTTCTGGGACGCCTGCAGCTGGGCCGGCGGCCCCACCTCCACGATGCGACCCTCGTGCAGCATGGCCACGCGGTCGGCGATCTCGAAGATCTCCGGGATCTCGTGGCTGACCATGACCGCCGTGAAGCGGTGGCGGCGGTGGAGGTCCAGGATCAGGTGGTGGATCGTGTTCACGAGGACCGGGTCGAGCCCCGTGGTCGGCTCGTCGAAGAACACGATCTCGGGCTCGGTCACGAGGGCGCGCGCGATGGCCACGCGCTTGCGCATGCCGCCCGACACCTCGGCCGGGTACTTCTGGCTCACGCCCTCGAGCCCGACCTGGGCCAGCGCCGATTCCACGCGCTTGGTGATCTCGGCCTTGGGCAGCTTCACCTTCTCGCGCAGGGGAAAGGCGACGTTGTCGCCGCAGCGCATCGAATCGAACAGGGCGCCGCCCTGGAACACCACGCCGTAGCGCCGGCGGATGGCGTCGAGCGCCTTGCCCGACAGGCGCGTGATCTCCTGACCATCCAGCAGCACGCGACCGCCGTCGGGCCGCAGCAGGCCGATGAGGTGCTTGAGGAAGACGGACTTGCCGCCGCCGCTGCGCCCGATGATGACGGTGATCGAGCCCGTCGGGATCTCGAGGTCGAGCCCGCGCAGCACGGGCTGCGCGCCGAAGCTCTTTCGCAGACCTTCGATCTCGATCACAGGCTCGCCTCGCCTGCGGCTGCGGCTCGCACTACCATACGGATCCGATGAAGTAGTCCCAGACGAGGATGAGCACGGATGAGAGCACGACCGCCTGCGTCGTGGCGCGCGCCACGCCCTCGGCGCCGTGGCCGACGTGGAAGCCCTTGTAGGTGCAGACCCAGGTGACGATCACGCCGAACGCGATGGACTTCCAGAACCCGAGCGAGATGTCGCCGAAGTCGACGAACGTCTGCATCTCGCCGAAGTAGGTGCCGGGCGAGAGTCCCAGCAGCTCGACGCCGACGAGGTAGCCGCCGAAGATGCCGATCACGTCGAACATCGCGGTCATGAGCGGGAAGGTGATGATGCCCGCGAAGATCGACGGCGCCACCAGGTAGCGCATGGGGCTGAGGGCCATGACCTCCAGCGCATCGATCTGCTCGGTGATGCGCATGATGCCCAGCTCGGCGGTCAGGGCGGAGCCCGCGCGTCCCGTGACCATGAGAGCGGCCAGCACCGGTCCCAGCTCGCGGATCAGCGACAGCGCCACCGCGGGGCCGAGGAACGCCTCGGAGCCGAAGCGCGAGAGGGTGAAGAAGATCTGCAGCCCGAGGACCATGCCGGTGAAGCCGCCGGTCAAGAGGATGATCAGCAGCGAGCGGAAGCCGATGAAGTTGATGCGGTCCACGAAGGCCCAGAACTTC
>QHSB01000046.1 GCA_003220335.1 Candidatus Rokuibacteriota bacterium | reverse complement strand
TCAAGAAGTACCGGCTGTGGGGCGATCCCGACCGCGTGCTGGAAGACGCGACGCCCTGCATGCAGGCCAACGGCGTCGATCCCGACAAGGCCCGCGCGCTGGTGATGGCGACGTTCGCGCGGCGGCCCGGGCCCGGAGGCGCCGCGACGCCGTCCTGAGCGTCCGTCCGATGCCTTGCCCGCACTGCCGCGCCGTGGTTCCTGCCGGCGCCCGGTTCTGTCCGGGGTGCGGCCAGGCCCTGCCGCGCGCCTGCCCCCGCTGCGCCACCGCCAACGCGCCGGATCACCGGTTCTGCAAGTCGTGCGGCGCGCCCCTCGGTGAAACCGCACCCGAGCCTGCCGCCATCGCCAGCTCGCGGGTCGCCCTCGAGGGCGAGCGCAAGCACGTCACGGTCCTGTTCGCGGATCTGAAGGGCTCGATGGCATTGCTGGCCGCGCGCGATCCCGAGGACGCGCGGGCGGCGCTCGATCCGGTGCTCGACGCGATGATCCAGGCCGTGCGGCGCTACGGCGGCACCGTGAACCAGGTCATGGGTGATGGCATCATGGCGCTGTTCGGGGCACCGATCGCCGTCGAGGACCACGCGGTGCGCGCGTGCTACGCGGCGCTCGCGATGCAGGACACCGTGCGCCGGCTCGGCGAGCGCCGCGGCGGCGAGCCGCCGCTGGCGATCCGGGTCGGGCTCAATTCTGGCGAGGTGCTCGTCCGCGCGATCGGCGGCGACCTGCATCTCGACTACACGGCCGTCGGCGAGACCACCCACCTGGCGGCGCGCATGGAGCAGACGGCGACGCCGGACGCGATCTTCATGACGGTCCAGACGTACCGGCTGGCCGAAGGCTTCCTCGACGTCAAGCCGCTCGGACTCGTGAGCGTGAAGGGCCTTACCGAGCCCGTCGCCGTCTGGCAGCTGGTCGGCGCGCGCGGCGCGCGCACACGGCTGGAGGCGCGCGCGGGCGCGCTCAGCCGGTTCGTCGGTCGTGAGGCGGAGACCGCGCAGGCGACGCGAGCGCTCGAGGCCGCGGGCGGCGGGCGCGGCCAGGTCATCGCCGTGGTCGGCGAGCCCGGCGTCGGCAAGTCCCGCGTCTGTCACGAGCTGGTGCGGCGGGCGGCGGCGCAGGGCCGGCGCGTGATCGAGACGACCTGCCTGTCGTATGGCGTCTCGACGCCCTACCTGCCCATAGGCGGACTGCTCGAAGCGCTGCTCGACCTCGACCCGCGGGCCGAGCCGACCGAGCGGCGGGCGCGAACCGTCGCCCGCCTCGCCGGGCTCGACGCGGCACTCGGCGCAACGGCGGCGCCGATCCTCGCCCTCCTCGAGCTGGCCGTCGACGATCCGGCGTGGGCGGCGCTCGATCCCCCGCAGCGGCGCCAGCGCACGCTCGACGCGCTCCGGCAGCTGCTCCTCCAGGCCGCGCGCCAGCGGCCGCTGGTCGTCGTGATCGAGGATCTGCAGTGGGCCGACGCCGAGACGCAGGCATTGCTCGACGCGCTGGTCGACGGCATGGCGGCGGCGCCGCTCGCGCTGCTCGTGAATTATCGCCCGGAGTATCGTCATGCCTGGGGCGGCAAGTCGTATTACACGCAGCTGCGGCTCGACCCGCTGCCCGCCGACGCCGCCGGCGCCCTCCTGCAGGCGCTGCTCGGCCGCGATCCCGCGCTGGTTCCGCTCGCCGCGATGCTGCGCGAGCGCACGGCCGGCAACCCGCTCTTTCTCGAGGAGAGCGTCCGCGCGCTGGTCGAGACCGGCGCGCTTCACGGCACGCCCGGCGATTACCGGCTCGTCCGGCTCGTGCCGGCGGTGGAAGTGCCGGCCAGCGTGCAAGCCGTGCTCGCGGCGCGGATCGATCGCCTCGCGCCGGACGACAAGCGGATGCTCCAGTGCGCGGCCGTCATTGGCTACGAGGTGCCGCTGCGCCTGCTGCGCGTCATCGCCGGCGCCGACGAGGCCGCGCTTCGCGAGGGGCTCACGCGGCTGCAGGCGGCCGAGCTGCTCTACGAGACGCGGCTCTATCCCGACGTCGAATACACGTTCAAGCACGCGCTGACCCACGACGTCGCCTACGGCAGCCTCCTGCGCGAGCAGCGGCGCGCACTCCACGCGGCGCTCGTCGGCGCGCTCGAGACGCGCGGCGGCGACGAGCACGCCGAAGCGCTCGCGCACCACGCGCTGCTCGGCGAGGATTGGGGGCGCGCGGCGCGCTACGCCCGGCTCGCCGCCGACCGCGCGGCGGCGTTGTGCGCGGACGCGGAGTCGGTCGCCCTCTATGAGCGCGCCCTCGAGGCGCTCGATCGTCTGCCGGAGACTCAGGACAGCGCGCGTGCCGGCATCGACGTGCGGCTCGCGCTGCGCGCGCCGCTCTGGCGCGCCGGCCGCCTCGACCGGCTCGCGCCGATCTTCGACGAGGTCCAGACGCTCGCGCGCCGGCACGGCGAGCAGGAGCGGCTCGACGCCGTCGCCGCCTTCCTCACGCAGTTCTACTGGGCATCGGGCGATTACGCGAAGTCGATCGAGTACGGCGAGCGCTGCCTGGCCATGGCTGACGCGCGCGACGATCTCGGGCTGAGGGTGAGCGCGCACTTTTACATCGGGCACGCGTGGGCCTCATCGGGCCGACTCCCCGAGGCGCGGGCGCAGTACGCGCGGGTCTACGCGCTGCTGGGGGAACGCGAGACCGAGCGGTTCGGACTCAGCGGGCTGCCCTACTCCGGGTCATGCGCCTACGATGCGTGGGCCGCGCTCGAGCTCGGACACGGCGCGGAGGCGCTGGAGCTGCTCGATCGCGGCGCCCACGTGGCCGAGCGCGCGGGGCACCTCTACAGCCAGACGGTCATCGGCGTCTATCGGACGTTCGTCCTGAGCTTTCTGGGCCGCGCCGAGGAGGCACGCGCAATCGGCGAGGCGACCGTCGCGACGTGCCGCGAGCGGCGCTTCGCGGGTCAGACGATGATGGGCCTCATGGCCACGGGGACCGCGCTGAGCCAGCTCGGACGGGCGGCGGACGGCGCGCGACTCGTCGAGGAGTGTATCGCGCTCCAGGAGAGCACCGGCGCCCACTCCGACCGCGGGATGATGCTCTACCTGCTCGCCCAGCTGCGGCTCGAGAGCGGGCGTCTCGACGACGCGGAGCGAGCGGCGCAAGAGGCACGGGTGTACGTGGAGCGCAACCGGGAGGAAGGCTACGGGGCGTGGCTGACATGGGTGCGCGGCGGGCTCGCGCAAGCGCGCGGCGATCGGGCGCGGGCGGCCGCCGAGTGGCGCGCGGCGCTGGCGGAAGCCGGGCGTCTGGGCCTGGCCCTCCTGGTCGCCCATTGCCGGCTGGCGCTCGGGCGCCTGCACCGCGAGAGCGGCGCTGCGGCCGACGCACGCAGGGAGCTGCGACAGGCCGCCGCGGCGTTCCAGGCGATCGGCGCCGCACCGCTCGCCGCCGCGGCGGGCGCCGTGCTGCGCGAACTCTGATCTTTCAGCGCACGCGCCACTAAGGGAGCTCCGAGCGGCGAGAAGGGTGCAGATGCGAGGCGACGACGGAGGAAGTGGTGCCCGAGGCGGATGCCGCATACGCCGCAGGGCCGCGCGACTGAGTCGGGCCGCGGCCGCGCCTCGCGAACGAAGCAGATGCGCCGGTCGCGCTGCTCGGCTCAGCCCACGCTCGGCTTGCGGGGTCCGAGCGGCGAGAAGGGTGCAGATGCGAGGCGACGAGGGAAGTGATGCCCGAGGCGACGAAGCAGATGCGCCCTTATCGCCGCTCGGACGCCTGTGGGTTTGCGTTCGCCCACACAATAATCACGAGCACACCCTCCGCGTAGCGCGGGCCGCCGATGACGGCCGGGCTACCGCGGGCCGCCTGGATGTTCGTCGTGACCTCGTTCACGGCACCCCGCTGCAGGCGCACCCGCATGTAGACCGTGTCGCCGCTGACACGGTCGGGCAGGACCTCCAGCACGCGGTCGCCGGGCACCGGCCACTGCTGCATGGAACCGATCGGCACCTCGGCCCGATATCGCTCCAGCGATGTGTACTCCTGGTAGCCCGTGAGCTGGCGCAGCCGCGGCAAGAACGCCTGCAGCCGCTCGTCCGGCGCGGGCGGCGCGATGCGCAGGGTCGACGCCGGCGGCTTGTCGGTGGCCAGCAGCACGCGGGCGCCGAAGCGGACGACCTGCTGCGCGTCGACGGCGGGCGCCGCCAACAGGGCGACCAGCGCCAGGAGCAGGACGAGCAGCGGTCCCAGGGCCGCCTTCAGGCGCTTGCGCGCGTTGTGCAGTCGCGACATCACGGTTCCCATGGGAATCTCCAGCACGTCGGCAATCTCTTTGTACGACAGCCCCTCGATGTCACTCAGGACCACGATACGCCGATGGTCGTCCGACAGGGTGGCCAGCGCCCGCTCGATCCGCGCACGCTTCTCCGCGCCCGCGGCCGCCGCGTCGGGGGTCGCCTCGGCGGGCTGATCGACCAGCACGCGATCCCAGTCCTCTTCCGGCACGCGCTCGGTGCCGAAGGCGCGCCCGCGCGCGGCGCGGGAGCGCGCGCGATCGGCGGCCACGTTCATCACGATGCGAAACAGCCACGTGTAGAACGCCGACTGGCCGCGGAAGGACGGCAGCGCCTGCCAGGCTCGCACGAACGCCTCCTGTGCCACGTCCCACGCTTCCTCCCGATCGCGCAGCACGTTGTAGGCGAGACGCCACACGCGCTGGCGGTACTTCTCGACCAGCGGCTCGAAGGCCGCGATGTCGCCGGCGCGGCATCGCTCGATGAGGGCGGCGTCGTCGCTTTTCACGCGTTGTGGGTGGCGCCACGCCCCGTCCAGCCGTTAGACGCTCGGGTCGCCGTGTTTATTGTAGCGACGGCGGGTAGAGACGTGGGTGGCCTGGCCTAGGAGGTCAGCGGCGCCGTCTCCCGCGACCATGGTTCGAGCGCAGCGTGAGGAGAGCGTCCAACCCCAGCAGGTAGCTCTGCGGCCCGAAGCCGGAGATCTGCCCGCGGGCCGCGGCCGCGATCACCGACTGGCGGCGGAACTCCTCGCGGGCATGGACGTTGGAGAGGTGCACCTCCACCACCGGCACCTCGATCGCCGACACCGCGTCGCGCAGCGCGATCGAGTAGTGCGTGAACGCGCCCGGATTGAACACCACGCCCATGAAGCCCTCGCGCCGCGCACCCTGGAGCCAGTTCACCAGCTCCCCCTCGATGTTCGACTGGCGGCACTCGACGCGCAGGCCCCGCTTGCGCCCGTGCTCCTTGATCAACCGATCGACGGCAGCGAGCGTGGTGCGGCCGTACACGGCCGGCTCGCGCGTGCCGAGGAGGTTCAGGTTGACTCCGTGAAGGACGAGCGCGGCCCCGGCCATGGCTAGTGCCCCAGGATCTCAGAAAACGCCCAGTCAACGAGGACGAAGAAGAGCAGACCGCCGAACACGGTGTACGCCAGCCCCGGCGCGTTGTCTTCGCGGTTGACCTCCGGGATGAGGTCGGAGGCGGCGACGTAGATCGTCACGCCGGCGGAGAGGGCCAGCGCGTAGGCGATGTGCTGCTGCGCGATGAAGCTCGTGCCGACGGCGCCCGCCAGCGTCAGGACACCGAGGCCGATCCCCGCCGCCAGCGCCGCGCCCCGCGAGTGGCCGCCCGCCAGCATGATCGAGGCGATCGTGAAGCCCTCGGGCAGCTTGTGCAGCATCACGGCGATGAACAGGATGGCCCCGAGCGCGGAGCTCACCATGAAGCCGGCGGCGATGGCGACGCCGTCGAAGACCGTGTGCACGCCGAGGCCGAGAACGGCCAGCCAGCCGGCCGACGGACGGATCAGCGCCTCCCGGTGGACCTCTTCGCCGAAGTGGAAGTGGGGGGCGACCGTGTGCTCGAACAGGTGGACGCCGAAGTAGCCGAGCAGCACGAACAGGAAGGCGTGGGGCACGTGGGTGCTCTCCGGCAGCATCCGCACGAAGGCGGCCGCCAGCATGAAGCCCGCGCCGCCGGCGACGAAGTAGCGCAGGCGGGCGGGGCCGTGCTTGTGGGCGGTGGTGACGATGGCGGCGCCGGCGACATCCGCGGCGGCCGCGACGGCCGCAAACGCCAAGTATGTTAACATCGGCGGGAGCATAGCATGGCCATCGGAGCTCCCCCCCGTCTGCTCGGCGAGATCCTCGTTGCCGAGGGATTGACCACCGCCGACGCCGTCGACCGCGCCCTGGCCCGCCAGCGGACCACCGGCGAGTTGCTCGGCGAAGCCCTGGTCGCCCTCGGTGCCGTCAACGAGGACGACGTCGCGCGCGCGCTCGCCGTGCAGCAGGACCTGCCGTACGTCTGGCGCGAGGAGCTGCCGTCCACCGTGCCGGTGCTCAAGAACGTGTCGGCCAAGTACCTGCGCCAGTATCGGATCTGCCCGCTCACGATCGAGGGCGGCGTGCTCACGGTCGCCTCCGCCGATCCCCTCAACCCGGTCGTGGGCGACGACCTGCGCCAGGCCACCGGGCTGTCCGTCAAGTTCGTGGTCAGCTCGGCCACGGGGATCCTCGAGACCATCGACCGCAACTACGACGGCGCCAACGCCACGGCCCTGCAGCGCATCGTCGAGGGCATGGACGAGGAGCGCAGCGGGGACGGCGACGAAGACGTCAACCACCTGCGCGACATGGCCTTCGAGGCGCCGGTGGTGCGGCTGGTGAACCTGCTCGTCGAGAACGCGATCACCGCCGAGGCCTCCGACATCCACATCGAGCCGTTCGAGGACACGCTGCGCATCCGCTACCGCATCGACGGCATCCTGTACGATCAGGAGGCGCCGCCGCGGCGGCTGCAGGCGGCCGTCACCTCGCGCATCAAGATCATGGCCGAGATGAACATCGCCGAGCGGCGGCTGCCGCAGGACGGGCGCATCCGCGTCAACCTGCACGGCGCGCGCGTGGACATCCGCGTGTCCACCATCCCGACCGTGCACGGCGAGTCCATCGTCATGCGGCTGCTGCAGCGCTCGAGCGTGTTCCTGCCCCTCGAAAAGCTGGGCTTCCCGGCCGACACGCTCAAGCGGTTCGAGTCGCTCATCAAGCGCCCGCACGGCATCCTCCTCGTCACGGGGCCGACGGGCTCCGGCAAGACGACCACGCTCTACGGCGCGCTCGACAAGATCAACTCGCCCGACCGCAAGATCATCACGGTCGAGGACCCGGTCGAGTACCAGCTCAAGGGCGTCAACCAGATCGCCGTGAAGCCGAAGATCGGCCTGTCCTTCGCGACGGGCCTTCGGCACATCGTGCGGCAGGACCCCGACGTGATCCTCGTCGGCGAGATCCGGGATCTCGAGACGGCGGAGATCGCCATCCAGGCCTCGCTCACGGGCCACCTGGTGTTCTCGACGCTGCACACGAACGACGCCCCGGCGGCCATCACGCGCTTGCAAGACATGGGCGTGGAGCCGTACCTCGTGGCCTCGGTCCTCGAGGCCGTGCTCGCCCAGCGGCTCGTGCGCCGCATCTGCGGCGCCTGCCGCGTGCCCGACACCGTGAGCGCGGCCGACCTCGATGCCCTCGGCGTCGTCGCACCGGACAACACCGAGCTCCTCCGCGGCAAGGGCTGCGAAGAGTGCCGCGGCACCGGCTACCGCGGTCGCATGGCTATCTACGAGCTGTTCCCCATCACGGAGGACGCGCGCAGCCTGATGCTGCGTCGATCGTCGTCACGTGACATCCGGCAGCACGCCGTCGCGGCCGGGATGATCACGCTGCGGATGGACGGGTGGCGCCGCGCGTGCGAGGGCCTGACAACCGTCGACGAGATCCTGCGCGTCACCCAGGAAGACGCCTGAGGCGATGCCCGTCTTCGTGTACAAGGCCGCCGACCGTCGCGGCCAGACCATCGACGGTGTCATGGACGCGCCCGACGCGCGCGCCGTCGTCGAGCGCCTGCAGAAGGACGCCTATTACCCGATCAAGGTCACGCCCCACGGCGAGCGCGCGCCGCTCTTCTCGCTGGGCGGCTCGCGCGTTCGCCAGCGCGACCTGCTCTCGCTGACCCAGCAGCTCGCCACGCTGTTCGAGGCCGGCCTGCCCCTCGATCGGGCCCTGACGATTCTCGAGGAGCTGGCGCCCCACCCGCGCGTGCGGGCCATCGTGAGCGACCTGCTGCGCAGCGTGCGCGGCGGCGCGTCGTTCAGCGAGGCGCTCGCCAAGCATCACCCGCGGCCGTTCTCGCGCCTGTACATCAACATGGTCCGCGCGGGAGAGAAGGGCGGCGTGCTCGAAGTCGCCTTGCGCCGACTGGCGGAGTTCCTCGAGGCCCGCGCCGCCTTCAACGAGGCGGTGATCTCCGCCCTCATCTACCCGCTCGTCATCACCCTCGTCGGCGCCGGCGCCGTCGTCTTCCTGATGACCTTCGTCATCCCGCGCTTCGCGACGATCTTCAAGGACCTCAACCAGGCCATCCCGCTGCCCACGCAGATCCTCCTCGCCATCAGCGGGACCCTGCAGCAGTACTGGTGGGTTGGCATGATCCTCATCCTCGGCGGCGTCCTCGCCTGGCGGGTGTGGACGGCCACACCCGAGGGCCGGCTGTCGTGGGACCGCGCCATCTTGAAGGCGCCGATCTTCGGCGGCATCGCGCTGCACGTGGAGACGGCGCGCTTCGCGCGGACGCTGGGCACCATGCTGCGCTCCGGGGTGCCGGTGCTCGGCGCGCTCGCCGTGGTCGGCGACATGATGTCCAACACGGCGGTCGGCGCCGCGGTGTCGCGCCTGTCGGACGGCGTCAAGCGCGGCGGCACGATCGCGGCCGGCATGCAGGAGCAGACGTTGTTCCCCTCGCTCGCCATCCACATGGTGCGCGTCGGTGAAGAGACGGGACGGATGGAGGAGATGCTGCTCAAGGTCGCCGACACGTTTGAAACGGACGTGCGGATCGAGATGAAGCGAACGCTCGGCCTGCTCGAACCGACAATCATTCTGCTGATGGGGGTGCTCGTGGCGTTCATCGTCGTCGCCATGCTGATGGCCATCTTCTCGATCAACGAGGTGGCGCTGTGAGGCGCCCCCGGTTCGTCAAGGGACTCCGCAACGAGCGCGGCTTCACGCTGGTGGAGCTGCTCGTCGTCATCATCGTCCTCGGCCTGCTCGTCGGTCTCGTCGGCCCGCGGCTCTTCGGCCACGTCGGGCAGTCCAAGCAGGCGGCCGCGAAGGCCCAGATCGAGCTGTTCGGGACGGCCCTCGACGCGTACCGGCTGGATGTCGGCTCGTACCCGACCTCCGCGCAGGGGCTGCAGGCGCTCGTGACGAATCCCAACGCCCCGAACTGGAACGGCCCGTATCTGAAGAAGAAGGAGGTCCCGACCGACCCGTGGGACGCGCCGTACAAATATTCGTGCTGCCCGGGCCAGCACGACGACTACGACCTGTGGTCGGAAGGTGCCGACAAGGCGCCCGGCGGAGAAGGCGAGAACGCCGACGTGACCTCGTGGCAGGCGTTGAAGTCGCGAAAGGCGCAGCCGTAGGCACTCGGCGGCGTGCCGCGCGATCAGCGCGGGGCTTCACGCTCCTCGAGCTGATCGTGACGCTGATGATCCTCATGCTGCTCGCCGCCCTCTCGGTGCCCGTCGTCGGCCGGAGCAGCGACGCGATCCGCAGTCGCGCCGAGGTCGCCGGCTTCTCGGCCGTCCTGCGGCGCGCGCGCGAGCGTGCGATCACGAGCCGGCAGTCGCACACCGTGGTGATCGATCCGCCGAACCACAAGGTGACGGTGCTGGCCGGCCCCGACGGCGAGGTGCGGGAGACGCGCCCACTGCCCGAGCGCCTCACCGTGGAGGCGACGCCGCCGCCCGCGCTCAGCGTGCGCTTCGAGCCGGAGGGGACCTCCAGCGGCGCCGACTACAAGGTCAGGGCGGGCGACGTCCTCTATCGGGTGACCGTCGACCCCATCACCGGCCGCGTGAAAAACACCAAGCTATGAGCACGGAGCGACGGCATCTTGCGTGGATTGTGCCGCCGCGTCCGGGGCGGCGGGGCCCCCCGTTCGACCATCGCGGGCTCGCCTCGGCCGTCGAACGGCCTGCGGCTTCGCACGTCCACGCAAATCGACCGAGCGTTGCGCCTGTCAGCGGGCCACGATTCGGAGCCGGGTCCGACGCAGTACCCAGAAGCCACGGGTCTCACGGGGGGCCCCGCCGCCCCGGCCACGTCGTCACAACCCGGCGCGTGTGCGGTCGATCCGGCTTCACGCTGCTCGAGGTGCTGATCGCGCTGGCCATTCTGAGTATGGCGATCGTCGTGTCGATCCAGGGCTTCGCGTCGGGGCTGCGGCTGCTCAAGCTCTCCGGCGAGCACCAGGAGGCGATGCTGATCGCCGATCTCAAGGCGCGCGAGATCACGTCGCCGACACAGGCGGGACGCGACAGCGGCACCGAGGGCGCGTTCACGTGGGAGCGGGAGGTCAAGCAGGTCGTCACGCCCGATCTCGACGTGGACGGCCGCCCCCTGAGATGGCGCCAGTGGGAAGTCGACGTGCGCGTGAGCTGGGGCGATCATCGCCAGGTCATGGTGGCCACGCTCCGCACGGTCGCCGGCGACGGTGACAACAAGGCGACGAACCCGAGGCCATGAGACGCGCACGCGGCTTCACCCTGGTCGAGGTGCTGATCGCGCTGGCCATCGTTGGCCTGCTGCTGACCATCGCCTTCAGCGGCCTGCGCGTGGCCATGGCCGCCTGGACCCGCGGCGAGGATCGCGCCGAGGCGCACCAGCACGTCCGCGCGATCGCCTTCACGATGGCGCGCGCGCTGGGGGCCGCCTACCCTTATCGCGGCGCGAAGGGCGAGGCGCCCGAGCTCGTGATGCTCTTCAACGGCGCCGAGCAGAAGCTCGAGTTCGTCACGCAGGCGCCGCCGCTGCCCCTGCAGGCGCCGATCGCGTTTACGGCGGTGGTCATCTCGCTCGAGTCGGGCGAGGAGACGGGCCTGGTCGTGCGCGAGCGCGCGCTGCCCAACCGCGATCCATTCACGAAGGCCGAGATCGTCATGCGCGATCCCGGCATCACCTCGCTCGCCTTCAAGTTCCAGAACGAGGACGGCGACTGGGTGGACACCTGGGACGGCCAGGACCTCAAGGCGATCCCGCGCGGGATCCAGCTGCGGCTGGGCAGCACCGTCAACGGCCGCGCACAGACGCTGCCGCCCATCACGGTCACGCTGCGGACGACGGGAGCGACGCGGTGAGCCGGCAGCGCGGCTTTGCCCTCATCGCCGTGCTCCTCGTGCTGGCCATGGTCGGCGTGCTCGGCGCGGAGTTCGCTTACTCGATGCGGCTCGAGGCGACGTCGGTGCGCGCCTACAAGGACACGCTGACCGCCGCGCACCTCGCCGAGGCGGCCATCGAGCAGGGCATCCGTGAGATCGCCGGCGACGTCACGTACGCGGTCGTGACCGAGGACGACAGCCTGACCTTCTACAACCGCGACCGGCTGCCGCTGAAGCGGCTGCCGCGGACCAAGGTGCCGCTGGGCGCCGGACAGTTCTCCTACCGGATCACGGACGAGGAGGCGCGGCTCAACCTCAACGCCTCGCCGCCCGACCGCGTGGATCGGCTGCTGACGGCCATGGGCCTCGACAAGTCCGAGCGCGACACGATCAACGACAGCATCCAAGACTGGCGCGACGCGAACGACGAGCACCGGGTCAACGGCGCGGAGAGCGAGGATTATTACCTCAAGCTGCCGCTTCCGTATCGTGCCAAGAACGGCAACCTGGACTCGATCACAGAGCTGCTCCAGATCAAGGGCGTGACGCCGGCGATCTACAACGGCGTCGGCGGCAAGCCGGGGCTCGCGGCCTACGTCACCGTGAAGTCGCCGGGCCAGGTGAACCTCAACACCGCCTCGTGCGTCGTGCTGCACGCGCTCGGCGGCGCCGGCGACGCGGAGTGCTCGGCCATCGAGCAGGCCCGGCGCGAGGGCCCCTACGCGAGCGTGCCGGGGCAGTTCGGCGGGAGGGGCCTCTCGCTGACGACGCGTACCTTCCGCATCGAGGCCGACGGTCTCATCGACGGTCAGGTGCGGGCGCGGGTGACGGCCATCGTCCAGCGCAACCCGCAGAGCGGCGGCGACACCGTGACTGTCCTCGAGTGGTCGGGGGTCCGGTAACCCGGAAAAGTTTTGCAGATCGCGGGTTTGTCCCTTAGGCTAATTGAATGAACTTCAAGCCGCTCCGGCTCTCTGTCGTCCTGCTCGGTGACCGCCTCGCGATCGCCGCCCTGCGCGGCGCGCGCGTCGAGACGTTCATCGTCGAGGCCGAGAACCCGGCCGACGCCCTGCGCGCCGAGCTGGAAGCGCGCGGGCTGCCGGCGCGCAACGCCTTCTTCGCGCTGTCCCGCAGCGTGGTGACGGTCAAGCCGATCGACCTGCCGCCGGTGGCCGGCGACGTGCGCCAGATGGTCGGCTTCGAGCTGGAGCGCCACCTGGCGTTCTCCCCCGAGAACGCCTCCTACGACTTCGTCCCGCTCCCGCCCGATCCCTCGGCCGAGCGCGCCGCCACCGCTGAGCAGCGCGTGCTCATCACCGCCGCGGACCAGCGTGTGGTCGAGTCGGCCGTGCGGCTGGCCACCGACGCGCACCTGCGGGCGGTGTCGCTGACGGTCGCTGCCCACAACCTGCCGACGCTGGCGCGGCTGCCGCGCGGCACGCACGTGGCGTGGGTGCATCGCGCGGGCGGCGCGACCGACCTTCTGTTCCTGGTCGGCGACACGCTCGTGCTGAGCCGCAGCCTGCCGGGCACCGACGAGGCGCTCGTGGCCGACGAGCTGCGACGCTCGCTGGTGGTGCTCCGCTGGCGCGGGTGCGACGTGGTGTGGGTCTCGGGCGACGCCGACGCGCCGAACGCGCCGACCGAGAGCCCGCTCGCGACGCTCGGGGCGCCGGTGACCGAGCCCGAGTGGACGTCGCGCGGCGCCCGCCAGATCGAGGGCCTCGCCGCCGAGCAGCGCGGTGCGCTGCAGCTCGCGGTCGCCGTCGCGGCCGGACGCGGGGTGCGGCCCCTCGAGCTCCTCCCGGCGGCCGTCCGGCCGCGCCGGCTCACGCGCGCGCAGAGCATCACCGTTGGCATGGCGGCGGCCACCGTGCTGCTCGGCATCATCGCGCTCCTCGCCCCGGGCTGGCGTGAGCAGCGCCACCTGAACCGCATCAACGCCGAGATCAACCGGCTCGACCCGGAGGTGAAATCGGTCGATCGCGTGCTGCGCGAGCTCGAGCGCAAGCGCAAGCTGCTCGCGACGGTCAACGGCGTCGAGGCGGCGGGGGTGCGGCCGCTGCCCGTCCTGCGCGAGCTCACCGAGCTCCTGCCCGGCGACGCGTGGCTCACGACCGTCTCGCTCGACGCCAAGGGCGTGGAGCTGACGGGCGCGGCCTCGGCCGCGAGCGCGCTCATTCCGCTGCTCGAGAACTCGCCGCGCCTCGAGCGGGTGGAGTTCTCCTCGCCGGTCACGCGCGGTCGCGACAACAAGGAGCAGTTCCGCATCCGCGCGGCATGGGAAGCCGCCGGCGCCGTCGCGACGACGCCGGCGCCCGGAGGCGTGCCGCCCGCGCCCGGCGCCGCCCCGCCGTCCGGCGCCGTCCCGCCGTCCGGCGCCGTCCCGCCGCCCGGGGCCGTCGCGCCCGCCCCCGGCGCCGCCCCGACCGTGCCCGGCGCGCCCGTGCCGGGTCAGCCGCGGCGGCCCGCGCCGACGACGCCGCAGGGAGGCCCCCGCCAGTGATGCGATGGCTCGGTCGGCTCTCGCCGCGGGAGCGCGCCATCGTGCTCGGGGGCGCGGCGGTGGCGGTGCTCGTCTTCGGCTGGCTCTTCGTCCTCAACCCCCTGCTCAGCAGCAACACCGCGACCGCCGACCTCGTGCCCGAGCGCGAGCGGCTGCTCGTGCGCCGGATGGATCTGCTCGCGCGGCGCGGCCAGATCGCCGCCGAGCTCGAAGCCGCCAACGCGGGGATCGACAAGCTCAACGCGCGTCTGCTCACGGCGGCGGCGCCGGCGGTGGCCGCCTCCGAGCTGCAGAAGCTCGTCAAGGACATGGCGGCCGAGGCCAGGACGGACATCCGCAGCGAGCGCATCCTGCCGCCCGAGGAGCGGGGCGAGCTGCTGGAGATTCCGGTGGAGATCGCGGTGTCCGCCGAGATTCGCCAGCTCGTCGACCTGCTGGCGCGGGTCGAGGGAGCGCAGAAATTATTGACCGTTAAAGACCTGCGCGTGAGAGTAGTAAACGTCAGCCAGCCGAAAGAGCTATTGGCGACGCTGACGGTGTCGGGCTTCATTCTGCCGCCCGGCAAGGCGAAAGCGTAATGCCGAGGAGATTCGTGGCCCTGAATTTGGCGCTCGCCGCCGCGGCGACGCTGCTGATCGTGTACATCGTCCGCCAGTTCGTCGCGCCGATGCCCCTGCCCGTCGGCGGCCGTCGGGCCGCCGGGCCGGCCATGTCGACGGTGACCGACACGGCGAAGACGCCGCCCAGCGCCTACAACGTGGTCGCCGCGCGCAACCTGTTCAGCCCCACGCGCACCGAGGCGCCCAGCAGCACGTCGGTGACGGCGCTGCCGGTTTCGAGGCCGAACCTGTTCGGCGTCGTCGTGCGCGACAGCGGCTCGATCGCGTATCTCGAAGATCCCACGACCAAGCGTGTGGCGGGCTATCGCGTCGGCGACAAGATCCAGGGCGCGACCGTGCAGGCGATCAAGGCCGACGGCGTGACCATCGACGGGCCCGGCGGCCCGATGGACGTGCGCCTGCACGAGCCCAACAAGCCCCGCGCGATGCCGGCCGCGGCAACCGCGACGCCGCCGAGCGTGGCGCCCGCGCTGCCGGGCGTGATCCCGCCGGCCGCCACCGCGCCCGCGCCGTCGCAGGCGGCCCAACCCCCGCCGCAGCCCGCTCAGCAGGGGATGGTGCCGCCCGCCGGGCAGCCGCCCGGCGTGGCTGTGCCCGGCCAGCCAGGCGTTACCCCACCGGTCATTCCAGGCCGGCGGCCGCTCCCACCGAACCTGCTGCGCCGTCTGCCACCCGGCATGGGCGATGCGCCGCAACAGTAATGTAACCGGCTTCGTCGCGAGCGCCGTTGTCCTCTCATTCGTCGCCGGGTGCGCGACGCGGACCCCGGCGCCGAAGATCTCCACGCCGCCCATCGGCCCCGTGCCGTCGCCGACCGTCACCGTCCAGGTCGAGCCGACGACACCGCTGCCACCGGTCTCCGTCGGACCGCGCCAGCCCGGACGTCCCGAGGCGGCCCCGGTGACGCCACCGCCGACGACGGCGCCGCCGCCCGTGCCCGCGGCGCCCGTGACGCCGCCGAGCGGACGCTTCATCGTGCTGAACTTCGACAGCGCCGACATCGAGACGGTGATCCACGCCGCGAGCGAGATCGTCGGCTTCAACTACGTGCTCTCGCCCGACGTGCGCGGCAAGGTGACGGTACAGACCTCCGGACGGATCCCTCAGGAGGACGTCTTCGGCGTGCTCCTCGGCATTCTCGAGGTGCACGGCTTCACGGCGGTGAAGTCCGGCAACCTCTACAAGATCGTGCGGGTCGAGGGCGCCCGTGAGCGCGCGGTACCCACGATCGTCGGTGACGTGCCGCTGGAGGGCCGCGCGGGGGATGAGATCATCACGCAGATCGTGCCGGTGCGATACGCCTCGGTGAACGACCTCGGGGTGTTGCTGCGTCCGTTCGTGTCCTCGCGCGGCACGCTGGTGGCCAACCGCGAGACCAATGTCCTCATCATCACCGACGCGGCCTCGAACGTCCGCCGCGTGCTCGACATCATCAAGCTGGTCGACGTGCAGGTCTCGCTGGACGAGCTACAGATCATCCCGGTGA
>QHSB01000601.1 GCA_003220335.1 Candidatus Rokuibacteriota bacterium | reverse complement strand
CCCGGCCCGACGCCGCCCAGCTTCTCTCCGAGAATCGCCTCATGAAGCCGGAGTTTCCCGCCCCAAAACTCTTCGCTGCCAAACGTGTCGTATCGAAAGATCTTCTTACCTTCTTTGAGCATTTCCTTTGCGTTGTCGTCGACACGGTCGTCAAACGATTTCTCGGGCGCCCTTTGAGCTCGGACGGCAGGGTCCGTTTCGACGCCCTTCGGCTTGGTCGTCGAGCAGGCGTAGGTGATCGCGAGGAGAAGAACGACCGCCAGGACAGACAATGTGCTCTTCATGGTGGGCCACCGCCTTTCGTGGCGACTGGCTGTGTCGCGCTCGCGTCACCTATCCGCAGGAGATCCCGGCCGCCACGGCGCCGAGCCCGAAGTTGGCCCGTGACTGGGACCCAGAATGTGCGCTGGACGGAGACGCACAGGTATCGTCGATTCCAATTGAGCCAACCGGAAGTTCTCCGGTCAACATTACAGACAGTGGTGAAATTGCCGCATGATTCGAGGGCGGCGAGAGAGTTGTCGTTACAGGAGCGATCGAAGCAAGCGCTCTACCAGCGGCCAGTCCCGGCCGCCAATATCGCGATAGGTGCTCCGTGCGCGTGAGATCGCGGCTGTCTTGAACCGAAATCGAGCCACGCGGAGGCCGTTCTGTAAGCCTTTCAGCTGTGTCGTGCTCAGGTATGCCTTCCGACAGGCAGGTGAGTCGAACTGGGTCCCGCTCGGACCACCGATACCCCGACCCGCCCGGAGACGCTTCCGGCAGTGATCGCAGCGAGCGGTCACCGGAGCCATCCACCGTCGATCCACAAACGCGCCGTCGCGCTGCCGCAGTCGCTGCTCGCTCCCCTTCCCACGAGAGTCAACCTCATCAATCGGATTTCATGCTTCACGCCCGTATGATCGCGGAGAGGGGGCGATTCTTACCCTGCAAGTCGCCGTCTGCGGCTCAACCGGTCGGTCTGATGCTGACGCAGGTCAGCCGCAGCCGTTCAGAGCGCGCTACGCAAGTCGTCGGCGGAGGGTGCGCGGCCGTCGGCCTCAAGGCGCGCAAGGTCGCGCAGGATCTCGTATTCCTCGCGACAAACGCCACACTGCCGCAGGTGCTGCTGCAACTGCGGCAGCGTCTGCTCGCCGACCATCCCGGCGACCTCGAGGTCCACGTATTCCGACACGAGATCAAAACACTTCGCGCACGAGATCTCCTCGTCGTCGGTGTCGGAAATGGCTCGCAGCAAGCGTCGCAACGCTGGCCGTTCCACGTGTGGTTCTCCCTGACCTTAGTGAGGTCTCGCCTGCCAGATCTTACCTGTCGTTGCTGAACACATCGAGCATCTCCTTGGCGTCAAAGCCACGTTCGCTCAGGTGCGCCTTGAGCTTCTGACGCGCATCGTGCAGGAGCTTGTACAATGCGTTGCGATTCGAGCCCCAGTGCCGTGCGAGCTCATCCAGCGGTACCTCCTCGAACACGATCGCGGTCAGCGCCTCCCGCTGTCGCTTCGTGAGGCGACTCTCGATCCCCTGCAGAATCGCGGCGAGGATCTCCCCCTGCAATGCTCTGCGTTGAGGGTCAGACGACGTGTCGGCGAATGAGCCAATCCGCTCGACCAGGTCGGGAGTGTCCAGCAGCCGATCGAGTGAAACGCGGCCCCATCGCTCGCGCCGCGCCGCGACGAGCGCGGCGTTGACGGCGAATTTATATACCCACGTCGTGAACCGGCTATCGCCGCGAAACTGGTCGAGATGCCCGAGGATCGCCGAGAGGGCATCCTGTGCGCAATCCTCGGCGAGCTGCTCAATGTCGGTCGGCGCGAAGTCGCGAAGTGTACTCCGGCTGCGGTAGAGAGCATAGAGCGCGGCCCGCAGCAGATACGCGCGCAAATCCGACAGGGCCGCGGCCTGTGCTTGGCCGTCGGACTTCAACGCGATCAGCCACTCGGCGTTGGTGCGCGCCTTCATCAGCGGAGCTTCAACGAAGCTGTCGCATTATAGGCCGCTTGGCAACCAACATCGCAGCGGAATCGAGCAGGCTTCTGCTCGGGTTGGTGGCGCATGCGGATGCCCTCGACATTCCGACTCCGCGGCCAGGCGCTTGGTTTGCGAAGGCTCGACGAGGTGCGGAGAGCCATCGCACTCGCGACGCCGCTGTTGCTGGTCATCGTGCAAGGCCCCTGAGGCCGCACGACCTCCGGCAACCACTATGTCAGTCGCGAATGGGAGGTCTCGAAACTGCTGAGCAGTACGCCAACGAAATTAGAATGGTGGCCCCAACGGGACGTGATCGAACTTGCATAATTCAAGTGGGCAGTTTCATTGCGCGAGGACGCGGCGCTACCCGTCCGCTACGCTGACTCGATCGACGCATCCCAAGGGGTTGGGTGCACGATTGCAGCCGCAAGCGCAGTTCGACCTGTCGTCACTGCCAAGACAAACACGTTCGCTGCTGTCGCTCCTATCGCACGCCCACCCAGATTGTCTCGGTGGCCGCTACGACAGCGCTGACGACGTCGTGTTCATCCCCGGGAGGGTGAAGTGAAACGTGGTGCCGTGCGTCGGGTTCGGGGTTGCCCACAATCGCCCCCCGTGCCTTTCGATGATCGAGCGGCTGATCGACAACCCCATGCCCATACCACCCGGCTTCGTGGTGAAGAATGCGTCGAAGAGCCGAGCGGCCTTGGTGACGTCGATCCCGACCCCGGCGTCCTCCACGGCCACCAGCACCTCGTCATCCGTGTGAGCGCGAGATCGGATCACGAGTTCGCGTGGCCGGTCCGTGACGGGCGCCAGCGCCTCGACGCCGTTGATGACGAGGTTGATGATGACCTGCTGGAGCTGCACGCGATCGCCGAGAACGTGCGGCAAGGCGGCTGCCAGCTCCACGCGCAACGACACCTGATGGTGGCGCGCCTCGGCGAGGATCAGCGGAACCACGCCCCGGATGACGTCGTTGAGGTCCAGCGGTGCCCGGCACGGATCGGTTTTCCTCGCGAGCTGGCGAATGCGATGGATGACGTCACCCGCCCGATGGGCATCCGCCACGATCGCGCCCAGCGCGTCGCGGACCTCTTCCAGGTCGGGAGTCGACGCCATCAGCCGGTTGAGGGATGCGTTGGCGTCCGCGACGATTGCGGCCAACGGCTGATTGGTCTCGTGAGCGATCGACGCGACGAGCTCGCCCAGCGTCGTCACGCGACTGACGTGCGCGAGCTCTGCCTGCGTCTGGTGCAGCGCCTCCTCCGCCCGCTTGCGTTCGGTCACGTCCATCACCGCCCCCACGAATTCCAGCTCGCCCGATTCGGTCTTCTCCAGAGCATCGGCCACGACGTGGAGATATCGGACCGAGCCATCGGGCAACAACAATCGATGCTCACAGTCGAAGTCCGTTCTCTTCTGTCGAGCCTGATCGATCACGTGCTGGACGAACGCGCGGTCTTGCGGATGAGTCCGCTCGAGGATGAGTTCCACCGTCGGGACACTGGCCCGATCGCATTGGAAGATGCGGAACGTCTCGTCCGACCAGTAGATCGTTCCGCTCGAAACATGCCAGCCAAAACTACCCGTCCGACTCAAGGGCTGAGCGGCCGTCACGTAGGCCGCGCTGCGCCGGAGCTCCTCTTCCGCGCGCTTGCGCCGGGTGATGTCGGTGACAAAGCCCTCGGCGAAGAGGAACTGGCCGCTGTCGTCGTGGACGGGCCGCCCACTCGTCAACACCCAGATGCGTTGCCCGTCCTTGCGATAGAACTCGCACTCGCGCCCCTCGATGGCGGTTCCTCGACCATAGGCCAAGAGCAGCGCGTCTCGCTCCTGGGGGCGAACATAGAGTTGCCGTCCGATATCGGTCACGCTCGCCATCAGCTCCTCCGGCGTGGCGTAGCCCAGGACGCGGGCCATGGCCGGATTCGCGCTCAGGACACGGCCGTCGCGCGACACTCGCCACATCCCTTCGAGGGCGTTCTCGTAGATTCCTCGGTAATTCTCCTCGCTTCGCCGGAGCCCTTCGACGGTCGCCTTGAGCCGGTCCGTCATGACGTTGAAGGCGTTGGCCAGCGCCCCAATCTCGTCACGCGCTCGAACGGTGACCTTGCCTTCGAAGTGTCCCTCG
>QHSB01000600.1 GCA_003220335.1 Candidatus Rokuibacteriota bacterium | reverse complement strand
ATGATCTCACCGTGTCCGTGCAGGCCGGCTGCACCGCGGGCGTCCTCGCCGCGCACCTGGCCGGCCATCGGCAGATGCTGCCGCTCGATCCGCCGGGCTGGACCGCGCGCTCGCTCGGCGGCATCGCGGCGACCCAGGCGAGCGGCCCGCTGCGCCAGCGGTACGGCACGATGCGCGACCTGCTCCTGGGTGTACGGTTCGCCCAGGCGGACGGCGTGCTGACGTGGGGCGGCGCGAAGGTCGTGAAGTCGGTGAGCGGCTACGATGTCCCGAAGCTCATGGTCGGCGCCCTCGGCACGCTCGGCGTGCTTCTCGAGCTGACGCTGCGACTGCATCCGGCGCCCGACTACGAGGCGACGTGGCTCGCGAGCTTCCGGACGCCGGCACATGCCCAGCAGTGCGTGGCGGCGCTGCTCGACTCCACCGTGCAGACCAACCGGCTCGAGATCCTCGACGGCCGCGTGCTGGCCGCGTGCAGCCTGCCGGTGACCGCGGCGGCCCTGGCCGTCTCCATCGGGACGGTCGAGCCCGCGGTGCGCGCGCAGGAAGGGCTCGTGAGGGCGATCGTCCAGCGCGCGCAGGGCACGGTGCAGACGATGGGCGCCTCGTTCTGGAAGACGTACGACCGCGCCCTCGTCGGCTTCGACGGCGTCGTGCTCCGGATCGGCTCCGTCCCGGCGCGCCTCGTGGAGACGCTCGGCGCGGTGCAGGCGCTGCTGCCCGGCGCCGCGGTGGCGGGCGCGGCCGGGCTCGGCGCGCTGCGCGTCCTCGTCACGCACGCCGACGCGGTGGCGCTGCGGGCGCCGCTGGAGCGGCTGCGCGCGACGGCCGCGGAGGTCGGCGGCGGTGTGATCATCGAGCGGGGCCCGCGGGCGCTGCGCGAGCGCATCGATCCGTGGGGCCCGGTGCCGCCGCCGGCGCTGGCCGTGATGCGCGCGATCAAGACCGAGTTCGATCCCCGCGCCGTCCTCAACCCCGGCCGCTTCGTCGGCGGCCTATGACGCCGGGAATCGAGCGCGCTACAACCGGCCTCGCGGACCCCGCTACAATAAAAACCGGCCTTGCCGCCGCCGCTACAATCAACGCCATTCGCTCGTGCGTCCACTGCGGCATCTGCCTCCCGGCCTGTCCCACCTACCGCGTGCTCGGCGAAGAAATGGACTCGCCCCGCGGCCGCGTCTATCTGATGCGCGCGGTGGCGGAAGGCCGTCTCGACGTCACCGAGACCTACACGCACCATCTCGACCTCTGCCTCGGCTGCCGCGCCTGCGAGACCGCGTGTCCGGCCGGCGTGCCGTTCGGCTCGCTGCTCGAGACCGCGCGGGCCGACATCGAGCGGCACGGCGCGCGGCCGCTGCGGCGGCGCCTGCTGGAGGCCTTCCTCTTCGGCGTGTTCCCGCATCCCCACCGGCTGGCCATCGTCCTCGGCCTGCTCCGGCGCTATCGGCGCTGGGGAATCCAGGCGCTCGTGCGGCGCTCCGGGCTGCTGCGTCGCTTCCCGCGTCTGGCCGCCATGGATGCGCTGCTGCAGGACGTGCCGAGGACCGACGCCGCGCTGCCGGAATTCCTGGCCGCGCGCGGCCGCACGCTCGGACGCGTCGCCCTGCTGACCGGCTGCGTGCAGCGACACCTCTTCGCCGACGTCAACCGCGACACGATGCGCCTGCTGTCGCTGGCGGGCTGGGACGTCGTGGCGCCGCGCGGACAAGGCTGCTGCGGCGCGCTGGAGCTGCACGCCGGACGCCTGGAGGCGTTTCGCGCGAGGGCGCGGGCGCTGGCGGCGGCGTTTCCGGCCGACGTCGACTGGGTCGTCACCAACGCCGCCGGCTGCGGCTCGGCGCTGCGCGACTACGGCCACTGGGTCGGCGAGGATGCGGCCGCCAGCCGCGTGGCCGCCCGGACGCGCGACGTCACCGAGCTGCTCGCCGAGGCGGATCTGCCGCTCGGCTCGCTGCCGCTCACGGCCACGTATCACGACCCGTGTCACCTCGCGCACGGCCAGCGCGTGCGCAGCGCGCCGCGGGCGCTGCTGGGCCGCATTCCCGACCTCCGGCTCGTGCCGCTCGCCGACAGCGAGCTCTGCTGCGGGAGCGCGGGCGTCTTCAACCTCCTCGAGCCCGAGATGGCCGACCGACTGCTGGCGCTCAAGATCGCGCGCATCGCCGAGACCGGCGCGCGCACGGTCGTCACCGGCAACCCGGGCTGCCTCATGCAGATCGCGCGCGGCGCGCGCGAGCGCGGCCTCGATCTGGCCGTCGTGCATCCGGTAACGCTGCTCGCGCGCGCTGTGCGCTGGGAGGACCGATGAAGATCCGTCTCGCGGACCACGCAAAGTACCAGCCCGACAAGATGGCGAAGATCGCGCTGGCCTCCACCCCACGCGCCCAGGTGGATCTCTACTGTCTCGAGCCCGGCCAGAGCCAGAAGGTCCACGCCCACGACGGCCAGGACAAGGTCTACGTCGTCCTCGAAGGCCGCGGCCGCTTCACGCTCGATGGCGCCGAGCACGCGCTCGCGGCAGGGGAGGCGCTGGTGGCCGCCGCCGGTCGCCAGCACGGCGTCGCCAACGACTCCGGCGCCCGACTGCTGCTGCTCGTCTTCATGGCGCCGCCGCCGCCGCACGCATGAACGAGACCGCCGTCCCGCGCGCCGGCGCGCCGCGACAGGTGGCGCTGATGATCACCTGCCTCGCTGACATGTTCTATCCGGAGGTCGGCGAGAGGATCGTGCGCCTCCTGCGCCGCCTCGGGGTCGCGGTGACGCTGCCGGCGGGCCAGACGTGCTGCGGCCTGCCGCTCTTCAACTCGGGTTATCACGACGAGGCGGCGGCGGTCGCGCGGCGGACCGTGCAGATCTTCCGGGACGCCGAGGCAGTCGTCGTGCCCTCGGGCTCGTGCGCCTGGATGGTCAAGCACGAGTATCCGGGCCTGCTGCGCGAGACCGCCGAGGCGATCGACGCGGAGCGGGTCGCCGAGCGCACCTGGGAGTTCTCCCAGTTCCTCGTGCGCGGGCTGGGACGCACGGCCTTCGAGAGCGACGTCGAGGGGCCGCTGGCGTATCACGACTCGTGTCATCTTCTGCGCGGACTGCACGAGGGCGAGTCGCCCCGCGTGCTGCTCCGCGATCTGAAAGGCACGAGCGTGGTGCCGCTGCCGGGCAGCGACGAGTGCTGCGGCTTCGGCGGCTCCTTTTCGGTGCGGCTGCCCGAGGTCTCGACCTCGATCCTCGAGCGCAAGCTCGCCAACCTCGAG
>QHSB01000207.1 GCA_003220335.1 Candidatus Rokuibacteriota bacterium | reverse complement strand
TGCGTTCTCGATCTCCAAGTCAGGCAACGCCTCCGGTTACATCGCGATCGTGGGGGACGCGCGAGATCAGGTGTTCATCAACGGCAGCACCGCAAACAACATCAACGTCAGCGGCAGTTTCGTCCAGCTGAAAAATCTCCGCCTGAAGCAGTCGAACAACAGCTCCATCAATGTCCAGAACGGAAGCCACCACATCTGGATCGAGAACATTTACCACGAGAATATCTCCGCCAGCCGCACCTACGATGACGCCGGCATCTCGATCGGCGACAACACGCATAACATCTATGTGCTCTCCAATGAGTTCTACTCGGCAAGTCTCACGAATTTCAACATCCCCGGCAACGCCTGGGACCAGGCGGGCGCCGGTATTTATATCAACGCCTTCCCGAACCCGATCGGCACCTTCGTCTTCAAGAACAACACCATCAGTGGTGGTTTCCGGGATTGCATCGGCAACGCCGTCGAAAGTTGGGGGAATGGAACGATTGATAACTCCGATATTGCCTACAACTACGTGACGGGCTGCAAGGATGACGGGATTCAGATGGAGGGCGACGACGTCAATCTCCGGATCTTCGGGAACGTCATCGATGCCACCGGCTGGTCTTGCATCGCCAACGAGGTCGCATTGGTTGGCCCCGTCTACGTCTTCCGCAACATATGCAGGCTGCACGGGTCCAACTCGGGGTACGCCTTCAAACTCTCGGGCTCCCCGGGCTATGCCTTCTACATCCACAACACGATCGATACCACCGGCGGCGCAAGTAGCGACGGCTGGGGCGGGGGCGGGTCGAAGCCGGTTCAATTCATTTACAACAACATCATCCGGACGAGCGGCATCGGGCTCGATGCCATCGGGAGCACCAACGCCTGTGTCGGGTCGATCAATTGCAATGTCACGAGCAACGTCGACTCCAACCTGTACCTGTGCAATGGAACATACTTCAACGCCTTTGGCGGCACGAGCTATAGCTCGGTCGCGGCCCTCCGCTCGGCGACGGGCCAGGAGGCGCACGGGAAGCAGGGCGACGCGCTCTTCATCGACACCGCCCGACGCATCAGCGCCACCAGTCCGGCCTACAACGCAGGAATTGTGATTCCGAATTTCAACAGCCTGGACTCTGCCTGGCCGTATCTGGCGTCCGCGCCAGACATCGGCGCTTACGAAGTTGGCAGCGACCTTCAAATGCCTTCTCCCCCCCAGGGTTTTCTCCTTCGCTAAGCGTTCCTGGCCGCGACCAGGTCCGAGGGTACAGCGCACGCCTGGCGCGACGAGTCCTATGTCATCGAGATGGTCGTCCGGGATCGCGTCGAGGAGCCGCTCAGAACCCTTTCCGGGGCCGTGGCATCCTAACAACAGTCTTTCGGCGACGAACGGGGTCAAGGTCGGTGGACGAGCGTGGAGGCAAACGCGTGAAATACATGTTGCTGATCTACGGAGACGAGAAGGCCCTCGACGATATCGAGCGGAAGCAATGTTACGTGGAGTCTACGGAGCTCGCGCACGACCTGCATTCGGCAGGCCAGTATCTCGCGGCTGCCCCGTTGCACCCCACGTCGAGGGCCATCAGCGTTCGCGTGCGTGAGAGCAAGAGACTCGTGACCGACGGGCCATTCGCGGAGACTCGCGAGCAACTGGGCGGGTACTTCCTGGTCGAGGCCAGCG
>QHSB01000206.1 GCA_003220335.1 Candidatus Rokuibacteriota bacterium | reverse complement strand
CCTGAGGCTCAATTCGCTCACGGGCTGGATCGGCGCCGCGCCACGTGCAGCACGGCCACCACGGTCATCGCGTCGGTGATTTCCGAGCGCTCGACCATGCGCAGCACCTCGTCGAAGGCGAACGCGCGCACCTCGATGAACTCGGTGTGGTCGGGCTCGCGCGTGGCCGGGCGCAGCCCCTCGGCGAGGAAGAGATGCGCGGTCTCATCCATGACGCTCTTGGACGTCGCGATGGAGGCGAGCCTCACCAGCCGCGCCGCCTCGTAGCCCGCCTCC
>QHSB01000205.1 GCA_003220335.1 Candidatus Rokuibacteriota bacterium | reverse complement strand
ATGTATACTCCAGCGCATGTCGTGGCCCAAGCCCGTCGAGACTCTGTGGCGCGACCTCGAGAGCGTGCGGGCCGAACTGCTGCGCGAGGTCGAGGGGCTCTCGCAGCGACAGGCCGAGTGGAGGCCGACGACACGCGACTGGTCGGTCGGCGAAGTCATCGATCACCTCACGATCGCCGAGATCGCGACCGGCAAGCTGACGACGAAGCTCACGAAGGAGGCCGCGGCCGGCGGCGCGCCCGCCGTCTTCCCGCACGACGTCACCGAGTTCGCCGCGCTTCCGATCTCGGTCTCCGAGGCGGCCAACGCGCCC
>QHSB01000045.1 GCA_003220335.1 Candidatus Rokuibacteriota bacterium | reverse complement strand
AGACCGACATGGCCTCCGCACTGCCCGCGGACGCCCGCGACGCGCTGCTGGCGCAGGTGCCGCTCAAGCGCATCGGAACCGCCCGCGAGGTGGCGGAAATGGTAGGATTCCTGGCCGGAGACGGGGCTGCCTACGTGACGGGGCAGGTCTTCCACGTCAACGGCGGTCTCTACATGTGAGCCACGGTGTCAACTCCATCCGGAGGGGTCATGGCGAAGTCAGTCGAGGATAAGGTGAAGGAGATCATCATCGAGCAGCTCGGGGTGGAGGAGGACGACGTCACTCCGGCCGCGAAGTTCATCGAAGACCTGGGCGCGGACTCCCTCGATACCGTCGAGCTCGTCATGGCCCTGGAGGAGCACTTCGACATCCAGATCCCGGACGAGGACGCCGAGAAGATCGTGACCGTCGGCGACGCCATCCAGTACATCAAGGACAACTCCTAGGACCGTGGAACCGCGTCGCGTCGTCGTTACGGGGCTGGGCGCGCTCACGCCGGTGGGCAACACCGTCGACGAGTTCTGGTCCGCGCTGACGCAGGGCAAGTCCGGGATCGGGCCCATCACCAAGTTCGACGCCCAGACCAAGACGGCGAACGGCGAGTATCAGTTCGTCACGCGTATCGCCGGCGAGGTGCGCAATTTCGACGAGCTGAAATACGTCGACAAGAAGGACGCGCGGCGGTACGACCCGTACCTCAAGTACGCGATGGCGTGCGCCGTCATGGCTGTCGAGGACTCCGGCCTCGACACGGCCAGGGTGGACGGCGCGCGGTTCGGCGTGCTCATCGGCTCGGGCATCGGCGGCATCTCCTCGCTCCTCGACGCCCACAAGCAGCTCATCGAGAAGGGCCCCGACCGCGTCTCGCCCTTCTTCATCCCGATGCTCATCATCAACATGGCCTCCGGGCTCGTCTCCATGCGCTTCGGCGCCAAGGGGCCGAACTCCGCCGTCGTGACCGCCTGCGCCACCGGCAACCACGCGCTGGGCGACGCCTTCCGGCTGATCCAGCGCGGCGATGCCGACGTGATGATTGCCGGCGGCGCGGAAGCCATCGTGGTGCCGCTGACCATCGCGGGCTTCTGCTCGATGAAGGCGATGTCCACGCGCAACGACGAGCCGGAGAAGGCCTCGCGGCCGTTCGACGTCGGGCGCGACGGCTTCGTGTGCGGCGAGGGTGGCGGCGTCCTCGTGCTGGAGTCGCTCGAGCACGCGCGCCGGCGCGACGCCCGCATCTATGGCGAGATCGTCGGCTACGGGATGACGGGCGATGCGCACCACATGACGGCGCCCGACCCCGAGGGCGACGGTGCCGCACGCGCCATGGCCGGCGCGCTGCGGGACGCCGGTCTGTCGCCCACGGACATCGGCTACATCAACGCCCACGGTACCTCGACGCCGTACAACGACAAGTTCGAGACCATCGCCATCAAGCGCGTCTTCGGCGACCACGCGCGCAAGCTGGCCGTGTCGTCCACCAAGTCGATGACGGGCCACCTCCTCGGCGCCGCCGGCGGCATCGAGGCGATCGCCACGGTGCTCGCGCTCTATCACGGCGTGCTGCCGCCCACGATCAACTACGAGACGCCCGACCCGGACTGCGACCTCGACTACATCCCGAACCAGGCGCGCAAGCAGGACGTCGAGACGGCGCTGTCGAACGCCTTCGGCTTCGGCGGCACCAACGCGACGCTGGCCTTCCGCAAGTACCGGGCCTGATGAGATGGGGGGCCCCGACATGGCCCCCCAAACCCCCCAGCGCTCGGGGCGCCCCGGCGAAGCCGTGGCGCGCCTCGATCTCGCGCCAGGACATGGGGGGCCCCGAGATGGCCCCCCAAACCCCCCAGCGCTCGTCGCGCCCCGGCGGAGCCGTGGCGGCGCCTCGATCTCGCGCCAGGACATGGGGGGCCCCGAGATGGCCCAAACCCCCCAGCGCTCGTCGCGCCCCGGCGGAGCCGTGACGCCCCTCGATCTCGCCGCGCTGGAGGCGGCGCTCGACCATCGCTTCGTCGATCTCGGCCTGCTCACGCGGGCCCTCACGCACGCCTCGTACGTCAACGAGCACCCGCCACAGGTCTCGCAGGACGGCCTCGCCTTCGTCGGTGACGCCGCGCTCGGCCTCGTCATCGCCCAGCGCCTGCTCGCGCGCGCGCCGGACGCGCCGGCGGGCGTGCTGACGCCCGCGCGGGCCGCGGTCGTTTCCGGCACGAACCTCGCGCGCTGGGCGGCCGCCCTGGGGCTGGGCGAGCTGGTGCGCCTCGGCCGCGGCGAGGACCAGACGGGCGGCCGTGCACGCGAATCCATCCTGGCGACGACGCTCGAGGCGGTGCTGGGCGTCATCTATCTCGAAGGCGGTCTCGACGCCGTCCGCCGCGCCATCGACGGCCTCGTTCCAGAAACAACGTAGCCACCCGCCCCGTCGCGAGGCTCGCGCGACTCACGTGGCGTCAGCGTGCCACACACGTCGCGCGTCGATGGAACGCTGACGTGGTCTCGGAGGGCCGCGCTCCCCGCCGTCGCGCCCTCGCCGCCACACCACCCGCTGCGCGTACAGCCGCGTGATACGCTGACGACATGACCGAGCGTCCGCTGGCCGCCGATCCGTTCACGACGACCAACGGCCACACGGTTCCGCGTCCGGCCGCACCGCCGCGCCGGCGCTCTCGCGGCCCCGTCTGGAACATCGTCCTCTTCGTGCTGACCTGTTTCACCACGCTGCTGGCGGGCACGATGTTCTCGGGCTCGCCGACCTTCGACGCGTTTCGCACGTCGCGCGAGCCGTTTCAGTGGCTGCTGAGCGGGCTGCCGTTCGCGGCCACGCTGCTCGCCATCCTCGTCGTCCACGAGTTCGGCCACTACTTCACGGCGCGTGCGCGGGGCGCCGCCGTCAGCCTGCCCTACTTCATCCCGGCGCCGCCGGTGATCTTCATGGCCGGCACGCTCGGCGCCATCATCCGCATGCGCTCGGCCGTGCGCGACCGCAACGCGCTCTTCGACATCGCGGCCGCCGGCCCGCTGGCCGGCCTCGCGGTGGCGCTCCCGGCGGCGCTGCTTGGTCTCGCCTGGTCCACGCTCGTGCCGGCCCCGCCGGGCCCGCACCTCGTTTTCGGCGAGTCGATCCTCACGCGCGTGCTCGTGTGGCTGCGTTTCGGCGCGCTGCCGGACGGCATGGTGGTGTCCACGCACCCCATCGCCGACGCCGCGTGGTTCGGATTCCTCGTGACGGCGCTGAATCTGCTGCCCGCGGGCCAGCTCGACGGCGGGCGCATCGGCTACGCGCTGCTCCCGCGTCATCACGCAACGCTTGGCCGCGTCACGGTCGCCGCGCTGGTGACGCTCGGCGCCGTGGTGGCGGCGCTCCAGTACGTCGCGCGGCCGGAGTTGACATCGCTGATCCCCGGCGTGAACTGGTTCGTCCTCGCCGCGCTGATCCGGTTCGCGCTCGGCTACGGCCACGGCTCGCTGCTGGACCCCCTGGAGCCGCTGACGCGTGGACGGCGCGTCGTGGGCATCGCTTGTCTCGTCCTGCTCGTCCTGATGCTGCCGCCCGTGCTGATCCGGGCGGATTGATTACCGCTCCTCGACCTCCCGCGATTCGTTTACCAGCTCTGAGTCGTCACGGGTGAGCGGCGGCGCCGAGCTCACGCACGGCCGGCGTCGGCCCGCCGGCGCTGACGCGGCCCAGGAGCACGAGCCCCACGACGAAGAAGAGCCCCACCGAGACGATCGCGGCACGCTGGTTGCCCGAGAGCAGCCACGAGACGCCGCCGAACACGAGCGGGCCGAAGATCGCCCCCGTCTTGCCCACCAGCGAATAGAATCCGAAGAACTCGGCCTCGCGGCCGGGCGGCACCAGGGTGGCCATGAAGGTGCGGCTCGCGGCCTGGATGGCGCCGAGGCCGGTGCCGGCGAGGACCGCCACCACCCAGAACTGGCCCTTGGTGACGACGAAGAACGAGGCGACGGTCACCAGGGCCCACTGCACGAGGTTGACCGTCACGACGAAGCGCGGGCCGCGCGAATCCGTCGGCCGCGCCCACGCTGCCGAGCCGAGCAGCGCGGTGACCTGCACCACCATGAAGAGCTCGATGATCTCGGTGAACGAGAAGCCGAGCGTCTTGGACGCGAACACGCCGGCGAAGGTGACCACCGTGTTCACGCCGTCCTCGTAGACGAGGTACGCGGTGAGGAAGCGCCGCATCTGCGCGCGCGTCGGATCGTGAAGGATCTCGCGCAGCGTCGCGAGCGTCTCGCCGACCCCGCGCGTGGCGGCGGTGGCGAGCCGTAGCGGGTGGCGGGCGTCGGCGGGCAGGATCACGAAGGAGGGGATGGCGAAGACGGCGAAGAGCACGGCCGCGGCCACGAAGCAGCCCCCGTACGCGCGAGCCGCCGCGAACGGGTAGGCGGCCGCGAAGGCCACGAGCGAGCCCGCGTACCCGACCGCGAACCCCGCCGCCGACACGCGGCCGATGCGCTCGGGCGGCGCGATGCGCGGCAGGTAGGAGTTGTAGTACACGAACGCGGCCTCGTAGGTCACGATGCCCACCACGGCCAGCGTCCAACCCCAGGCAGCCATGCCGTGGCCGACGGTGGCCATCAGCGCGGTGACGACGATGCAGGCGACACTGAAGCCGACGAAGAACGGCTTGCGCGCGCCGGCGTGATCGGCCACGCCGCCGAGCGGCGGCGAGGTGAGCGCGCCGATCACCATGGCCGTCGACACGGCGGCGCCCCACCAGAAGTCGCCGCGCCCCTCGGCGTTGCCGACCACGACGTTCGCGTAGTAGGCCGGATAGACGGTCGAGAGGATGACGGCGGCGAACGCGGAGTTGGCGAAATCGTAGAGCGTCCACGCCACGATCGTTCGACGCGCGGATGCCTGCACGGCGGGCAGGATGACATGGCCTCCGCGCATGCGCTACTATCCGCGACATGCCCGGCCGGCTCGACGCCCGCAGTCTCGACGCGCTCGTCCGCAAGGGCGAGATCGACACCGTCCTGACCGTCGTCCCCGACCATTACGGGCGGCTGATGGGCAAGCGAATGGTGGGCCGCTACTTCGTCGACCACGTCCTCGCCGACGGCGCGCACGCCTGCATCTACCTGCTCACGGTGGACATGGAGATGGAGCCGCAGACGGGCTTCACGCTGACCTCGTGGGAGCGGGGCTACGGCGACATGAAGATGGTCCCCGACCTCGCCACGCTGCGCGTGATCCCCTGGCTGCCGAAGACGGCGCTCGTCTTCTGCGACGTGTACGACGACGACGGCGCGCCGATCGAGGAGGCGCCGCGGTGGGTGCTCAAGCGCCAGATCGCTCGCGCGGCGTCGCACGGCTACGTCGTCAAGACCGCGGCCGAGCTCGAGCTCTACTGCTTCCGCGAGACGTTCGAGCAGGCGAGGGCGAAGCGGTATCACAACTTGACGCCGGTGTCGGACTATCTCGAGGACTATCACATCTTGCAGACGACGAAGGAGGAGCCGCTCGTCCGCGCCATCCGCAACGGGATGGAGGCCGCCGACGTGCCGGTGGAGACATCCAAGGGCGAGTGGGGCCGCGGCCAGGAGGAGATCAACCTCGTGTACGCCGAGGCGCTCGAGATGGCCGACCGCGCCACCCTCTACAAGCACGGCGCCAAGGAGATCGCCCATCTCCAGAGCTGCTCGCTGACGTTCATGGCGAAGTACGACATGGGCGCCGCCGGCTCGTCGTTCCACCTGCACAGCTCGCTGTGGGACCGCGCGGGCAAGAAGGCGCTCTTCGCCCCCACCGGACGCGCCCGCGGCGCCAACGGCCGCACGAGCTGGACGCCGCTGTTCGGCCAGTGGCTGGCCGGCCAGATGGCGATGGCGCGCGAGCTCGCGTACTTCTACGCGCCCGGCGTGAACAGCTACAAGCGCTACCAGTCGGGCTCCTTCGCGCCCACGCGGATCGCCGTCGGCTGGGACAACCGCACCTGCGGCTTCCGGCTCTGCGGCGAGGGCGCGGCGTTTCGCGTCGAGAACCGCATCCCGGGCGCCGACGCCAACCCCTACCTGGCGTTCGCGGCGACGATCGCGGCCGGCCTGCACGGGATCGCCAGCAAGCTGAAGCCGCCGAAGACGTACGAGGGCAACGCCTACCAGGACGCCACGCTGCCGCAGGTGCCGAAGACGCTGCGCGAGGCGATCGGCGAGCTGGAGCGGAGCCAGGTCGCGCGGGCTGCGCTCGGCGACCGCGTCGTCGACCACTATCTGCACGCCGCGCGGCTCGAGCAGCAGGCCTTCGACCAGGCGGTCACGGACTGGGAACTCATCCGCAACTTCGAACGGATCTGAGGCGGAGCGATGAAAACGACCCATCTGCTTCGTTGGCTCGTCGGGCCCTCCCTGCGGCGTAGGCGGCCTACGCCTCAGTCGGGCCCGACTCGCCGCCTCGCATCTGGGCCGTTTTGATCGCTCCGACGCACGGTGGCTGGAATGGGTGATCGACTGCGCAACAAGATCGCGTTGATCACGGGGGCGGGCGCCGGCATGGGGCGCGAGGCTGCCGTGCTGTTCGCGGAGGAGGGCGCGCGCGTCGTGGTGGCGGACATCGACGGCGCGGCGGCGGCGGAGACGGTCAAGAAGGTGGAGGCGGCGGGCGGGCAGGGGCTGGCCGTCACCGGCGACGTCGCGCTGGAGGCGGACGTGCAGCGGATGATCGCCGATGGCGTGCGGAAGTTCGGCGCGCTGCACGTGCTCTACAACAACGCCGGCGTGCTGTGGAAGGACCGCGACCGCTCGGTGCTGGAGACGGATGAGAAGTGGTGGGACCGCGTGATGGCCATCAACCTCAAGTCCGTCTTCTGGGTGACCAAGCACGGCATCCCGCATCTGAAGACGGCCGGCGGCGGCTCGATCATCATGATGGGCTCGGTCTCGGCGCTGGCCGGGTTCACGCGCGCTCAGGACGCGTATACCGCGGCGAAGGGCGCCCTCATCTCCCTGACGAAGTCGCTCGCCATCCAGTTCGCGAAGGACCAGATCCGCTGCAACGTGATCCACCCCGGCATCGTCGACACGCCGCTGCAGGCGCCGTATCTCACCGACGCGATCCGCAAGGAGTTCGAGACGGGCATCCCGCTCGGCCGCATCGCCCGGCCGCGCGAGATCGCCTACGTCGCGCTGTTTCTGGCCAGCGACGAGTCCTCGTTCATGACCGGCGCCGAGCTGGTCGTCGACGGCGGCTTCACGGCCGGCTGAGCGAGTGGCCGCGCGCGCCCCCACCGCGCACGTTGCCTCACCGCCAGCCCGTGCGACCGCCGCCGCCGTGGTCACGGCGGCGGCGTTGCTCGTCCTCGCCGCGCTCGTGGTGTGGCCACTCGCCGCCGTCTTCGTGTACGGCGTTCCCGAGCTTGTGCGCGTCGGCCTGGCGCCGCTCGGTGCGCTGGGCGGGACGCTGAAGCTCGCGGCAACCTCCACCACGATCACCGTGCTCCTGGGGCTCGCCGTCGCGTATGCATCGACGCGGACGACGGTGTTCGGCGCCGCGCTCACGGCGCGAGTCCTTCGGCTGGCGCTCGTGCTGCCGCCCTTTCTCCCGGCCCTCGCGCTCCGCGTGGTGACCGCGCGGATGGCGCCGGCCATCGGCTTCCCGGCGCTGGTGCTCTCACAGGTCCTCGCGTTCTTGCCCCTCGCGTCCCTGATCCTCGGCCACGCCCTCGCGGCCGCGAACGGCGACGAGGAAGACGCGGCCGAGAGCCTCGGCGCCGGCCGGCTCACGATCTTCACGCGGATCACCCTCGCCCAGCTGCGGCGGGCGCTCGCGACGGCGACGACCGGAATCTTCTTTCTGTGCGCGGCCGACCTCGCGAATCCGCTGGTGATCGGCGGCGACCACGTCGTGCTTTCCGTCGAGACGTACGTGAACGCGGTGAGCGGTGACCTCGGTGCGGGCGTGGCGACCGCGCTCTGGCTCCTCGCCCCGTGCCTGGCGGCCGCGGCGCTCGGAGGCTGGCGCGCCGGTGCCGGCTTCACGGTTGCCGCGGCGGGGCGACGGCCCCGGCGGACCACGCCGCTGGGCGTGGCCGTGCCGCTCACGCTGGTCACGGCCGTCGTCACCCTCGTCCTGGCGGCCGTGTGGACGATCGTGGTCGTCGAGGCTCTGGTGCCCGCACGGCGTGCCGATTGGTCGCCGCTCGGCGCCAGTGTCGCGCTCGCGGCGGCCGCGAGCGTGATGGGAACCGTGCTCGCCCTCGCCGTGGCCGGTCTCGTGGAGCGCCGCGGCGGCGGCGCGGGTGTGGCGCTGCTCGAGCGCGTCGCCCTGCTGCCGGCGGCGGTGCCCGGCCTGGTCCTCGGGCTGGGCTACGTGCTGGCATACGCGCGGCCGCCGATCAACCTCGGCACGATGCTGTGGGTCGTCGTTGCCGCCGTCATTGCCGCGCGCCTGCCGGCGGCGGCCGCGGCCGCCAGGGCGTCCGTGCGGCAGGTGGACGCCGATGCCACCGCGGCGGCCGTTGGGCTCGGCGCGGGCGGGCGCCGCGTCTTCTCGCGGGTGGTGGCGCCGGTCCTCGCGCCGGCGGCGGTGTCGCTCCTCGTCTACTTCTTCGTCCGCGCGCTGGTCGCGGTGAGCGTGGTGGCGGTGCTCGCCGGATCGCGCGATCGCGTCGCCTCCGTCGCCGCCGTCGCGGACGCGGCGGCCGGGCGCGTCGGGGACGCGTGCGCGCTGGCCGCCTCGCTGTCCGTTGTCGTCGTCGGCGTCGTGGCGTTCCGTCGCGCGTTGCCGGAGCGTTCGGCGACCGCCGTGTGGTTCCTCTGAAAGGAGACAGGCTCATGCGCCGATTCGGGCTGCTCGCGCTGGTGCTGCTGCTGCTGACGGCGACCCCGTCGTTCGCCAAGGACACGGTCGTGATCTACACGGCCATCGAACCGGAGCAGGTCACCGACTACATGAAGGCGGTCAACAAGACGCTGCCCAATCTCGAGGTGAAGATGCTGCGGCTGTCCACCGGCGACATCTCCGCCCGGTTCATGGCCGAGAAGGACAACATGCAGGCCGACGTGATCTGGGGCGTGGCGGCCACCAACTTGATGGTGTTCAAGAACGCCGGACTCCTCGAGCCGTACGCGCCCAAGGGCCTCGAGCGCGTGCAGCCGCTGTTTCGCGACAAGGCGGCGGCGCCGGCCTGGGTCGGCATCGACATCTATATGTCGGCGTTCTGCTTCAATACCGAGGTCGCCAAGAAGAAGAACCTGCCGAAGCCCGAGTCGTGGGCCGACCTGACCAAGCCCGTCTACAAGGGCGAGATCGTCATGCCGAACCCCGCCTCCTCGGGCACGGGGTATCTGTCCGTCGCGTCGATCCTCCAGCGGATGAAGGAGGCGGAGGGCTGGAAGTATCTCGACGCGCTCGACAAGAACATGGCGGAGTACACGAAGTCGGGCAGCAAGCCGTGCAAGGACGCCGCGGCCGGCGAGCGCGCCGTCGGCGTGTCGTTCGAGTACGTGGCCATGAAGATGAAGAAGGACGGGGCGCCCGTCGAGATGGTGTTGCCCAAGGAGGGCTCCGGGTACGAGATCGAGGCCAACGGGCTGACGAAGAAGGGCAAGAGCAACGCGGCCGCCAAACAGTTCCTGGACTGGGCGATCTCCGACGAGGCGATGGCGCTCTACGCCAAGTACTTCGCCGCCGTCTCCGTCGCCGGCTTTCCTGTGCCCGAGGGGCTACCCAAGGACATCAGCAAGGTCGTCTATCCGAACGACTTCGACTGGTCGGCCAAGAACCGCGATCGAATCCTGGCCGAGTGGTCCAAGCGCTACCAGAAGTGACGAGCGGGCGGCCCGCCGCGGTCGCCCTCGACGGCATCGCCAAGCGATTCGGCGCCGTCGTCGCCCTCGAGCGCGTGACGCTCGAGGTTGGCGACGGCGAGTTCGTCTGCTTCCTCGGGCCGAGCGGCTGCGGCAAGACGACGCTGCTGCGGATCATCGCGGGTCTCGAGCGGCAGAACCTCGGGACCGTGCGGATGGCCGGGCGCGACGTGTCCGGGCTGCCCCCGCGCGAGCGCAACTACGGCATCGTGTTCCAGTCCTACGCGCTGTTTCCCAACCTCACCGTCGCCCGCAACGTCGGCTACGGCCTGGCGACCCGCCGCGTCCCGCGCGAGCGCATCGCGGCGCGGGTGGACGAGCTGCTGGCGCTGGTCGGCCTCGCCCGCCACCGCGATCGCTATCCCGCCCAGCTCTCGGGCGGCGAGCAGCAACGCGTGGCGCTGGCACGCGCCGTGGCCCCGTCGCCGGCGCTGCTGCTGCTCGATGAGCCGCTGTCGGCGCTCGACGCGCGCGTGCGGGTCGCCCTGCGCGCGGAGATCAAGGCGCTGCAGCGGCGGCTCGGCATCACGACGATCATGGTGACCCACGACCAGGAGGAGGCGCTGACCATGGCCGACCGCATCGTGGTGATGAACCACGGCGTGGTCGAGCAGATCGGCACGCCGTTTCAGACCTACACCGAGCCGGCCTCGCTCTTCGTCGCACGCTTCGTCGGCCGCATGAACGTGCTGGCGGCCGTCGCCAGCGAGCGGCCGGGCTGGGCGCGGGTGGGGCGGCTCGAGCTACGGCATCGCGCGGGCGCCGCCCGGCCCGCCGGCACGCGTCTCGCCCTGGCCATTCGCCCCGAGGAGATCCGGGTCGGCGCGCCCACACACGAGGCCGTCGACAACCGCGTGGCGGCGCGCGTGGTCACCGTCCAGTTCCTCGGCGCGTTCGCGCGGCTGTCGCTGGCGCTGCCCGGCGACGGCGGGCCCGAGCTCGAGTGCGACCTGGCGGGCGACGCCCTCGCCGACGCCGGCGCGAAGGAGGGCGCGGAGCTGGCCCTCGTGCTCACGCCGGAGGCGCTGCGCGTGTTTCCCGAGCCGACCTGAAGGCGGCGGTGGCCCGCGACCTCGCGCGCATGATTCCCGAGCGCGTCGTGCCACGGCGCCTGGACGCCGAGCACGTCGTGCGCTGGGTCTTCCTCGCGCTGTTCGCCGCCTTCCTCTGGATCTTCGTGCTGTACCCGATGCTGCAGGTGCTCTGGCGCAGCCTGCTCGACAACGACGGGCGGGTCGTCGGCCTCGCCAACTACCTGCGTTACGTCCGCACGCCGGCCATCGCCGCCTCGATCACGAACAGCCTGGTCGTGTCCGCGGCCGCCATGGTGTTGACCGTCGTCCTCGCATTCGTGTACGCGTACGCGCTGACCCGCGTGCGGCTGCCGGGGCGCGCCGTCTTCCGCGTCGCCGCCATGCTGCCGCTGTTCGCGCCCTCGCTGGTGCACGGCTTCGCGCTCGTCTACCTCTTCGGCAACAACGGGATCGTCACACGGCAGACCGGCCTCAACGTCGGCATCTACGGGGTGAAGGGCATCGTGCTCGCCGAGGTCCTCTACTGCTTCCCGCACGCCGTCCTGATCCTCACCACAGCGCTCGCCGCCGCCGACGCGCGGCTCTACGACGCCGCGGCGGCGCTGGGCGCCGGCCGGCTCCGCACGTTCCTGACCGTCACGTTGCCGGGGGTCAAATACGGCCTGATGAGCGCCTGCTTCGTGGTCTTCACCACCGTGATCACCGACTTCGGCGCCCCCAAGGTGCTCGGCGGCAAGACCTCGGTGATGGCGACGGAGATCTACAACCAGGTGATCGGCCAGCAGAACTTCACGATGGGCGCCACCGTGTCCGTGGTGCTGCTCGTTCCGGCGCTGCTCGCCGTCGTCGTGGATCGGCTCGTGCAGCGCCGCCAGTACGCGCTGATCTCGTCGTCCGCGCGCCCGCTGGCGCCCGGCGGCGGACCGCTGACGCGCTGCGGTCTCTTCCTCTATTGCGCGCTGATCGCGGCGGCCATCACGGGGGTCTACGTGGTGGTGCTGGCCACCTCGCTCGTCTCCCGATGGCCCTACGACCTGACGCTGACACTCAAGCACTACCGGTTCGACACGGCGGGCGGCTACACGGCGCTGCTCAACAGCCTGGAGACGGCGACGCTGACCGCGCTCGTCGGCACCGCGATCGCCTTCGCCGGCGCGTACCTCGTGGAGAAGGGCCGCACGGTGGCGAGCGGGCCGCTCTACATGGTCTCGCTGCTCCCGGTCTCCATCCCCGGCATGGTGCTGGGCCTCGCGTACATCTTCGTGTTCAACGCCCCCGGCAGCCCGCTCAACGCGCTGTACGGAACGCTGACCATCCTCGTGATCAGCAACCTCGTGCACTACTTCACGGTGCCCTTTCTCACCGCCACCGCGGCGCTCAAGCAGATGGACGCCGAGTTCGAGCACGTGGGCGCGTCCATGGGCGTGCCGTTCTATCGCACCTTCTGGCGCGTGACGGTGCCGATGGCGCTGCCCTCGATCGTCGGCATCAGCATGTACTTCTTCCTGAACGCGATGGTGACGCTGTCGGCGGCCGTGTTCCTCGTCGCGCCGGGCACCGAGCTGGCCGCCGTGGCCATGCTTCTCATGGACGACGCGGGCGACACCGCCCAGGCGGCGGCCATGTCGGTGCTGATCGTCGCCATCGGACTCGTGGTGCGGCTCGTCTACGGGGCCCTGCTTCGCGGCGTGACCCGGCGGACGCAGGCATGGAGGGGGCCGGCGGGGTGAGCCGAGTTACCATGCCGGCGAGGAGGGCTCCATGAGGATCGAGACCGTCGCCGTGCACGCGGGCGCCGAGGTGGATCCCGCCACCGGCGCCGTGACGCCGCCCATCCATCCGTCCACGACGTTCGAGCGCGAGCCCGACGGCTCGTTCCCACACGGCCACATCTACTCGCGCAGCAGCGCGCCCAATCGCGCCGCGCTCGAGGCGTGCCTGACCGCGCTCGAGGGCGGCGCGGGCGCCGTGGCCTTCGCGTCGGCCTCGGCGGCGACCTCCGCCGTCTTCCAGTCCCTGGCGCCGGGCGACCACGTCGTGGCGCCGCTGGACGCCTACTTCGGCACCGGCAAGCTCCTGCGTGAGGTCTACGCCGATTGGGGGCTCGCGACGACGTTCGTCGACATGACCGACCTCGGCGCCGTCGAGAAGGCGGTGCGCCCGACCACGACGCTCGTGTGGGCGGAGTCGCCGTCCAACCCGCTGTGGAAGGTGAGCGACCTCGGCAGGATCGCCGCCATCGCGCGCGCGGCCGGCGCGCGCTTTGTGTGCGACAACACGACGGCGACGCCGATCCTGTCGTCGCCGTTCAAGCTCGGTGCCGACCTGATCGTGCACGCCACCACCAAGTACCTCGGCGGCCACTCCGACGTGCTGGGCGGCATCGTGGTCGGGCGCGAGCGCGGTCCGCTCTTCGACCGGCTGCGCACGCTGCAGACGGCGGGCGGCGCCGTGCCGTCGCCGTT
>QHSB01000204.1 GCA_003220335.1 Candidatus Rokuibacteriota bacterium | reverse complement strand
GTGGCCGAGCACGTTGATCTTCGGCACCAGGTCCGTGACGGCGGCGGCGAGCCGCTCGCGCACCGCGGCGTTCGGGACGATGGCCACCGCGCACTTGAGTCCCGGCAGGTTGAAGGTCTTGCTCGGCGCCATCAAGGTGACCGTGCGCGCCTCGATCTCCGGCGACAGGGTGGCGATCGGCAGGTGACGCCGGCCGTCGAGGAGGAGATCGCTGTGGATCTCGTCGGCGATGATCCAGACGTCGCGCCGGGCGCAGGCGGCGGCCATCCCCTCCAGTTCCGCGCGCTCGAACACGCGCCCGACGGGGTTGTGGGGGTTGCAGAGCAGGAACGCGCGCGTGCGCTCGCGCAATGCCCGCGCGAACGTGTCGAGGTCCACCGTGTAGCGGCCGCCGGCGCCGCGCGTGAGCGCGTGCTCGTCGCGCGTGAGGCCGTGGTTGCCGGCCGCGCGCAGGATCGGCGGATAGACCGGCGTCTGCACGAGGAGGCCGTCGCCGGGCGAGGTGAGCGCGCGCAACGCGAGGTTGAAGCCGGCGATCACGCCGGGCAGCGGCACGATCGCGTCGGGGCTCACGCGCCAGTCATAGCGCTTGGCCACGCGCTCGGCGACGACCTCGTGCAGCTCGGGTTTCTCCATGAGGTAGCCGAAGAAGCCCTGCTCGACGCGGGCGCGCAGGGCCTGCACGACGGCCGGCGGCGAGGGGAAGTCCATGTCGGCGACCCAGAGCGGCAGGACGTCGGCCGGGTACTTGCGCCACTTGTTGGAATCCGAGGTGCGGCGATCAAACACGCGGTCGAAGTCGAAAGTCATGACGCCTAGGCTAGCATCTGGCCTGTGTCCCGTGCTATGAGTCTCGCGCCATGATCCACCTCGATTCCGCGCGCACCGCCGTGGTCGCCGTCGACATGCACCGCGGCCACCTCGACCCGGCCGTGGCGACGCTGCCGCTGGCCGCCGAGCGCTGCGACCCTGTGATCAAGCGGGCGGCGGCGCTCTTCGCCGACCTCCGTGCGCGCGGCGTACCGATCGTCCACGTCGTCACCGAGTACCGTGACGCCGGCGAGATCGCCGCCAACCCGTTCTGGAAGGCGGCGCACGACGACCCGAGCAAGGCGCGCAAGGGGATCCTGCGTCACAACCTCGCCGGCAGCCCGGGGACCGAGATCATCCCCGAGCTGCGCGACGAGCGCGACGTCGTCGTGAGGAGCAAGAAGCGTTACAGCGTCTTCGCGCCGACGGACCTCGAGTTCGTTCTGCGTCGCCGGCTCGGTGCCGACACGGTCATCCTCGCCGGCATCAACACGACGACGTGCGTGCTATGCGCCGCCTTCGAGGCGACGAACCGCGACTTCCGGGTGGTGGTCGCGGCCGACGCTGTCGACTCGATCGACGGGGAAGAGATGCACCGGTTCGCGCTGAAGCTGATCGCGGCCGCCCTCGGCTGGCCGCTCACCAACGACGAGATTCTCCGGGCGCTCGCGCCCGCTTCCTGAAGGAGACCGACATGCGCAGGCTCCTCGTGGTCCTGGTCGTGGCCGTCGTCGTCGCCGGCGCCGCCGCCGGCGCGCCCTCGTGGGCCCAGAAGGGTCCGATCAAGGTCGGTCTGCTCGTACCGCAGACGGGGCCGCTGGCCGCCAACGGCAAGGACATGATCAACGGCTTCGAGCTGTTTTTCGAGGAGCACAAGTACCGGCTGGCCGGCCGCGAGATCAAGTTCATCGTGGAGGACGACGAGGGCAAGCCGGCCACCGGGATCACCAAGGCACGCGGGCTCGTCGAGGGGCAGGGCGTGCACCTGCTCACGGGACCGTTGAGCGCGGCCGTGGGCTACGCGGTCTCGCCCTATATCGAGTCCAGGAAGATTCCCGCGATCTACCCGATCGTCTCCGCCGACGACCTCACGCAGCGCAAGCGCAATCCGTATCTCGTGCGCACGGGGTGGACGTCGAGCCAGCCCTCGCACCCGTTCGGCAAGTGGGTGGTCGACAACCTCAAGTACAAAAAGATCGCGATGATCGGCTACGACTTCGCCTTCGGCTGGGAGGTCGCGGCCGGCTTTCAGCGCTCGTTCGAGGAGTCGGGCGGGCAGGTGGTGCAGAAGCTCTGGCCCCCGCTGGGCACCGCCGACTTCGCGCCGTACCTCTCGCAGCTGCGCCGCGACGTGGACGCGATCTACGCCGTCTTCTCCGGCGCCGACGCGCTGCGCTTCGGCAAGCAGTTCGCCGAGGCCGGGCTCAAGGAAAAGCTGCCGCTGATCGGCGGCGGCACCTTCACCGACGAGCACGTGCTGCGTGTGCAGGGCGACGAGGTGCTCGGCGTGGTCACCGCGCTGCACTACTCGGCCGCCCTCGGCACGCCGGCCAACAAGAAATTCGCCGCCGCCTACGAGGCGAAGTTCAAGCAGGTGCCGTCCTACTATTCGGAGGGCACCTACGTCGCGGGCATCGCGCTCAAGGCCGCGCTGGAGGCCACCGGCGGCGACATCGAGAACGTCGACCGCTTCCTCGGAGCGCTGCGCCGCGTGGACCTCTCGGACGCGCCGCGCGGGCCGATGAAGTTCGACGACTTCGGCAACCCGATCCAGAACGTGTACGTGCGCCGTGTCGAGAAGGTGAACGGCCGGCTGCAGAACACCGTCGTTCACACGTTCCCGAACGTCTCGCAGTTCTGGACCTACAAGCCGGAGGAGTTCCTGAAGGCGCCGGCGTATTCGCGCGACTCTCCGCCCTGCAAGGCCTGCTGAGCCGCATGGCGCCCGTCGGCCTCGTCGGCCTCGGTCTCCTCGGCTCCGCCGTGGCCGGCCGTCTGCGCGCGGCCGGTCACGAGGTCGTTGGCCACGACGTGGTGACGGAGCGCAACCACGCGCTGGAGGCGATCGGCGGCCGCGCCGTGACCTCGGCGGCCGCCGTGGCCGAGGTGGCGGACCCGGTCTGCGTGGTGCTGCCGTCGCTGGCGGCGGTGGAGGAGATCGTGCTCGGCGCGCGCGGGCTGGCGGCCGGCGCGCGCGGCCCGACCGTCGTGCAGATGAGCACCATCTCGCCCGCGCTCACCGAGCGGCTGGCGCGAGAGTGCGCGACGCGGGGCGTCGCCTTCCTCGACTGTCCGATCAGCGGCACCAGCGGCATGGTCGCGCGCGGCGACGGCATCATCTTCGTCGGCGGCGACCGGGCCGTCTACGAGCGCTGGCGGCCGCTGCTGGAGACGATCCTGCCGCGCGCCGTGCACGTCGGGCGCGCGGGCCAGGCCATGGTGCTCAAGCTCGTGGCTAATCTATTGGTCGCGCTGAACAGCGCGGCGGCGGCGGAGGCGCTTGCGATGGTGGAGCGGGCGGGGCTCGACGTGCCGCTTGCCCTGGATCTGCTGACATCGAGCGCGGCGAGCTCGCGCATGCTGGAGGTGCGGGGACCGCTCATCGTGAAGCGCGACTTTCCGCCGCAGATGAAGCTCGACTTGTTCATGAAGGACCTGCACCTGATCCAGGAGGCCGCCGGCGCCGTCGGCGCCGCGGTGCCGCTGACGGACGTCGCGGAGCGACTCTATGCCGCGGCCCAGGCCGCCGGCCACGGCGGCGAGGATCTCGCGGTGGTGGTGACGGCGCTGGCGCGCCGCTAGGCCACCGTCTTGAGCACCAGCATCGGAACGCTGGTCTCGCGGGCCACACGCTCGGCGAGGCCGGGGCTCACCAGGCGCCGCAGCCGGCTGCGGGCGGGCTCGGTCAGCGCGATCACGTCCGCGGCAAAGGACTCGGCCTCCTTCGCGATCTCCTCGGTCGGCTCGCCGAACCGCACGACGCTCTCCACCGGCACGTCGGTCAGTCGCGCCCCGTCCCGCGCCAGGTCTTCCTGACCCTCGGCGGTCAGCCGCTCCATCGCCTGATCGACGTACTCGACCGTCCGACCGTGCGCGCCTTCCACCCGCTCGGGCACCGGGTAGACGCGGAGCAGGCGCACCGTCGCCCCGGCGTCACGGGCCACCGCCGCCACGAGCGGCACGATCGCCTCGCTGCGCTCCTCGCCGTCGAGCGGTACCAGAATCCGCTTTGCCATCGTCATCGTTTTCTCCCTTCGCGATTGGGATGCGGGGGAGCGGCCGAGAGATTCTGACGCGGCGGAATCCTTTCGCGCCCGGCGAGCGTCGTACCGGCATGCGAATTCTCTACGCCATCCTCTTCGCGCTGCTCGTGCTGGCCCT
>QHSB01000203.1 GCA_003220335.1 Candidatus Rokuibacteriota bacterium | reverse complement strand
TCGTACGATGGCTTCCCCTATACCATCCCTGCCTTGTTCGATTGGCTCGCCGATCGGCTCGCGGTGACGGCACGGACCTAAAGACGCGTAGGTCGTTCAGAACGCCGCGTGGCAGGCGCTACAGGGTTCGCCAATTCGGGATCTCTCGCTTACAAAGCAGTCCCCTCAGTAGGGTCCCACAATAGGACGGACCGGCGGTCAGCGCCAGCGGGCAAGCTCGGTGTTCACCACGGCAACCGGCGTCCATTTCGGCCACGGGTAATCACCGTCTTTGAGTACATCCTCGCGAAATGCGCGGCCGCAGGGGCCGGATCATGACCGTGCATAGCAGGGGGCCAGCAGCGCCGTCCTCGACCGAGTGGCGGCAGCTCCGGGTGCTGGTGCCTTCGTCCTGCACTGGTTCTCGGGAAGTGCGCGTGACCTTCATCGGGCGGTCGATTGGGCTGTTGGTTCAGCGTTGGGCCAGCGATGCTAAGAGGAGAGCGGAGCCGTGCCTTCCTCGCCCGGATGCCGACCGACCGCGACCGCGCGCTTACGGAATCGGACGGGCCCTTCGCCCAACTCGACGGCTCGCCGGTGTTGCTGCCGTGGCAGGTCGACCGGGGCGTCAGCGAGCTAAGCGGGGTTTGGTCGCTTCCGCGCGAGCGCGTCGATCAGATGCTTCTCGACAATCTCCGAAAGCTTCTTGCTGATTTTGATTCACCAGCCCGCCAGCAAACTGCAGGGAGATAGCCGAACCGATTCCTGGGTGAAGTCTGGGTAAACGAGAGGGGTTAGCGGCCTTTGCGTCCGCTAACCCCTCGTTGTCAATGGTTGCGGGGGCTGGATTTGAACCAGCGACCTTTGGGTTATGAGCCCTTCCCAAATCGAGACTGGAGCCAAGGCGCCACAAACAACGCCTCGTAAATTAGAGCTTCTCACGGCGTCGCCTTTGGGCCTCGTTGGTTCTCGTTGGGAACAACTTCCTGGGTAATTCCTGGGTGAAGTCTGGGTGCCGCGAGGAAGCAATCGTGACTTTCTCGCTGAATGGCGTCGCGTAACAATCCGCGCAGCGTCGTTGTCCATTCCGCTGTGCCCGGCACGGCGAGCGCCCTTCGACCTCAACCAACCTGCGGCGGTCCGCCGCCGCCGGCGCGCGAGCGGTCCGCCGCGGCAGGCGAGCGTGCATTATATGATGCGCCCGTGAGCGAGGCGCACATCCGCAAGGTCCGGCCGGACGACCTCGAGGAGGTCTGGCGAGTGCACGTCGCCGCGAGCAACGACCTCCTGGTGCGCAGAGGTCGGCCGGCGACGAGGCCGGCCGACGCCCCGGTGGCGAGCGATGCCCGAGCGGGGCTGGCCAGCGACCCCGACGGCTACTTCTGCGCCGTTGACGAAGGGCAGATCCGTGGCATGGTCTCGGCCCTGGTCCGCGGTCGGGTGTGGTACCTCTCCATGTTCTTCGTGCTCCCCGGCGACCAAGGGCGGGGCCTGGGCCGGGCGCTGCTCGAGTGGGCGCTGGCCTACGGCGAGGCGCGCCGGGCGGAGATTCGCTGCACCTGGGCGACGCTCGACCCGCGCGCCCAGGCCCGCTACGTGATGGCCGGGATGGCGCCGCGCTGGCCTATCTACCGCCTGGATGGGGACGCCGCGGCTGTGACGCGACTCAAGGCGCGGGCCGGGCTCGATCCGCGGGACCAGGAGTTGCCGTGCGATCCCGGCGCCGCTGAGAAGCTGACCGCCGAGGTCTTCGGCCACGGCCGCGCCGACGACCTGGCCCACTGGCGGGGCGACGGCGGCGTGGCGGTAGCGATGGAGCGCGGGGGCGAGCTTGCTGCCTTTGCCTACCGGCGGGGGGAGCGGATCGGACCAGCGGCAGGGCGTGACGAGACGGCTCTCCTCCAGGCGATAGCGGCCGCAGCGGCGGCAGGTGCGGGCAGCGGGAGAAGCGTGACGATGCGCGTCCCCGGCGCGTGCGCTTCCCTGCTCGAGGCGCTGGTCAGCTGCGGCTTCCGCATCGGCGACCCGACGCTGTTCATGGCCTCGCGGCTGTTCGGCCGACCCGAGCTCTACCTCCCCTCGGGGCCCATCCTCTATTAGATCTATTCGATGTTCGAGGCGGCCGAGCGGCATGTACAGGCGGGCGCGAAACGCGCTCTTCCTCCTGAGCCCGGGGAGAAGGCGAATCAGCGGGAGAGCTTCTCCGCGCGGACGCCGATGAGGCGCAGCTTGCGGTGCCGGGGATTCTCGCGATCGTCGAGGAAGGGCAGGAGTAGCTCGAGCGCCTCCGCGCACAGAGCCTCCTCGCTGGTCCACGCCTCTCGGCCGGTCCGCGAACGCGCGAAGGTGATGAAATTCTCGAAGCGGACAGTCACGGTGACCGTCCGGAACGCACGGAAGCCGTGGCCCTCGAGCCGGCTCCACACCGTCCGGGCCAGCCCGCGGGCGCGCTCCAGCACGAACGTCGCGTCCAGGGTGTCGATTTCGAAGGTCTCCTGCTCACCGACGGACTTGCGCTCCCGCTCGTTCGACACCGCGCTCTCCGAAAGACCGCGGGCCTTGCCGAAGAGGTCCTCGCCCCAGCGGCCGAACCACTCCGCGAGCTGCGCCCGCTCGAGCGTCCTGAGATCCGCGACGGTCCAGATGTGACGCTGGTGCAGGAAACGCTCCGTCTTGGGTCCGATACCCGGGATGACCCGGATCCGCAACGGATCGAGAAAGGGCTGGACCTCCTCCGCTCGCACGACCGTGAGCCCGTCGGGCTTCTCGAAATCCGAGGCGATCTTCGCGACGAGCTTGTTGGGGCCTATGCCCACCGAGGCGGTCAGCCCTTCCTGGCTCACGATTTCCGCCTTTAGCCGGCGGGCGCGCTCGACGGCGGCGTCGAAGCTGCCGAGCGACGAGAGCTCGAGATACGCCTCGTCGACGCTGGTCTTCTCGAAGGCGTCGCCCGCCGCGGCGAGGATCGCCATGATCCGCGCCGAGACTTCCCGATAGAGGGCGTGATCGTCACGGACGAAGATCGTCTCAGGCTCGCCCCGGCGACGCGCGGCCTCCGCCAGGCGCCAGGCTCGCGAGATCGGCAAGGCCGAACGGATGCCGTACCGTCGGGCCGCGTAACTCGCCGCCGTCACGACGCCTCGGCCGTGGCCCTCCTTGGGATCGGCTCCGACCACGAGCGGTCGGTCTCGTAGCGCAGGATTCCGCTGCGCCTCGACCGCGGCGTAGAAGGCGTCCATGTCTACGTGCGCGACGATCCTCACCAGCCCAAGGATAATCGCCTCGCCCGCGAACCACATCCCGCGATCGGGAAAAAGAACACGGTGAACTTACCCTCGGACGCCGAGGTGATCGGCCGCTCCCTGGACGAGCCCGAGGCCTTCGGGCTCATCTACGACCGTCACGCCGCCACCGTGCTCCGCTTCCTGGGCCGCCGGACGGGCGCCGAAGTCGCGGAAGGGCTGCTCGGCGAACTGTTCAGGATCGCGTTCGAGCGGCGCAAGATCTTCGATACGTCGCGCGAGAGCGCCTTGCCCTGGCTGTACGGGATCGGGTCGAATTTGTTGCTGAAGCACCGGCGCAGCGAGGCTCGGCGACTGCGCGCGAGCGCCCGGATGGCGGCGGATGACGAAACGCCGAACAGGCGCACCCCGGCGCTCGACGCCCGCCTGCTCTTCCCGCGCGTCGCCGCCGCGATCGAGGCGCTGCCCGCCGGCGAACGCGAGGCGCTCCTGCTCTTCGCGTGGGAGGACCTCTCGTACCAGAGCGTGGCCGAGGCGCTCGAGCTGCCGATCGGCACCGTGCGCTCGCGGCTCAGCCGCGCGCGCGCGCAGCTGCGCGAACTGCTCGAGCCCGGCGGGAAAAAAAGGATGAAGCCGAGATGAAGCCGGTGGACCTGGTGAGGAAGCTGCGGCGAGACGCCGTGTACGAGCCGGCGGCGCTCGACCGGGGAAAGGAGCTGCTCATGGCAGCGATCAGGCAGGAGGTCGGGCCCCAGCGCCGACCGTCGATCGTTCCCCAGCTTCCGTATCAG
>QHSB01000202.1 GCA_003220335.1 Candidatus Rokuibacteriota bacterium | reverse complement strand
GCGCCCGCGCGGACGTGATCCGCCTCGATGGGGTCGGCAAGACCTACCGCACGCGGCGGGGCGACATCGTGCGGGCCGTCGAGGACATCACGCTGCACGTCGCGGAGAACGAGTTCGTGACCCTGGTGGGGCCGAGCGGCTGCGGCAAGAGCACGCTGCTCAGGCTCGTGGCCGGGCTGACGCCCGCCACGCGTGGCGCGATCCGCGTGCGCGACACGGCCGTGCGCGAGCCGTTTCCCGACGTCGGCTTCGTGTTCCAGCAGCCCGTGCTCCTGCCGTGGCGCTCGGTG
>QHSB01000201.1 GCA_003220335.1 Candidatus Rokuibacteriota bacterium | reverse complement strand
CTCTCGGGCGGCATGCAGCAGCGCGTGGCGATCTGCCGCGCGCTGCTGCCCGACCCGAGCCTGCTCCTGATGGACGAGCCGTTCGGCGCGCTGGACGCCATGACGCGCGAGGAGATGAGCCTCGAGCTGCTCCGCGTCTGGGAGGAGCGGCGCAAGACGATCCTCTTCGTCACCCACAGCATTCCCGAGGCCATCCTGCTCGCCGACCGCGTGGTCGTGATGACGGCGCGGCCGGGCCGCATCGCCCGCGTGCTCACCATCGACTTGCCCCGCCCGCGCACGATGGAGCTCGAGTTCGATCCGCGGTTCAAGGCGGCGAGCGACGAGGTGCGCCGCCTCATCTTCGCGCGCCGGGTGCCCGTGCCGTGATCTCCCGTCGCGTCATCGCCGACTACCTGGTGCCGGCGGCGACGCTCGTCGGCGTCCTCGTCGCCTGGGAGGCCGCGACGCACGCCCTGCGCATTCCGCGCTTCGTGATGCCGCCGCCATCCGCCATCCTCGCCGAGGGCTGGGACTGGCGCTACCGCTTCCTCGAGCACACGTGGGTGACGCTCGGGGAGACGCTCGGCGGCTTCGCGCTCTCGATTCTCGTCGGCGTGCCGCTGGCCGTCCTCATCGTCTACTCGCCGGTGATCAAGAGCGCGCTGTACCCGCTGATCGTGCTCGCCCAGTCGGTCCCCAAGATCGCGATCGCGCCCGTGCTGCTGCTGGTGCTGGGCCACGGGGAGATCCCCAAGGTGTTCGTCGCGTTCCTCGTCGCCTTCTTTCCCGTCGTCGTCGACACGGCGACGGGGCTGGCGGCGACGCCGCCGGAGCTGCTCGACCTGAGTCGCTCGTACCGCGCCAGCGCCTTCAAGACGTTCGTGAAGGTCCGGCTGCCGATGGCGATGCCGTTCTTCTTCGCCGGCGCCAAGGTCGCCATCACGCTGTCCGTGATCGGCGCCGTGGTCGGCGAGTTCGTGGGCTCGGACAAGGGCCTCGGCTACATCATCCTGTCGGCGACGTCGTACTGGAAGACAGAGCTGGCGTTCAGCTCGATGATCCTGCTGTCGCTCATGGCCATCGTGCTCTTCGGCGCGGTGGCACTCGTGGAGCGTTTTGTCTGTCCCTGGTTGGCACCGGCGCGTGAGGAGTAGGCGTCACCGCGCGCGTCGACGTCACCGCGCGAACAGTCGACGTCAGGCGACCGACGGCGCGATCGCCCACGTGATCGCACAACGGGCACCGGCGCGCGCACTCGCCGGCCTGGTGGGCGATGTCCACGCGTGTGTGACACCCGGTCGGGCATAAGTCCCATTCAGACCAGGCTGGCTCGCGTCGTGCTAGCGATACGCCCCCATGCCCACCCACGACCCGATCACGCGCCGATTCGTCACACTCGACGGACAGCGCGTCTCCTGCCTCTGGCGCGACGGCGGCCACGAGGGGGCGACGCTCGTGTTCATCCACGGCTCCGGCATGAGCGCCCGCTACTGGAGCGATCAGACGCGCGCGCTGGCCGATACCGCGCGCGTGCTCGCGGTGGACCTGCCCGGCCACGGCGACTCCGACGACGCGCCCGCGCCGAGCCTGGCGCACTACGCCGACGCCACCGCCGGCGTGATCGACGCGCTCGGGGCGCGGCCGGCGATCGTGGTCGGTCACTCGCTCGGCGGCGCCGTCGCGGTCGCGCTCGCGGCGCGCCGCCCCGCCGACGTGTGCGGCCTCGTGCTGCTGTCGGCGTGCGCGCGGGTGCCGCCGGTCTCCCCGTCCGCGCAGTGGCTGTGGGCCTCGCTGCCCACGCCGCTGCGCCGCCTGCTCTTCTTCGTCACCGCCAAGAACGTCCTCTTCGCGGCCGGCGCCTCGCCGGCCGCGATCGCGCTCGGCATGCAGGAGCTGCGCGCGTGCCGGGCACGCACGCTCGCGGCCGATGTCGCGATCGCCCGGTCGATGGACGTCACCGAGCTCGCGGGTCGGCTGCGCGTGCCGGCGCTGATCCTCTGCGGCAGCCGCGACCGCGTCACGCCGCTCGCGCTCTCACGTCACCTGAACGCGACGATCGCCGGCTCGCGGCTCAGCCTCGTCGACGGCGCCGGCCACATGCTCCTGATCGAGGCACCCGCCGTCGTGAACCGCGAGATCTCAGCCTTCGCCGCGTCGATCGCGCGGCAGCTTCCCCCGCCGCCCATCGCCTTCGCGCGACGGCGCTCACGCTGGAGCCGGATGCTCCAACGTGTGCTGGCGCTCGTGCGTGCCATACTTCCGACCGCCCATCGCGTGGGCACGCGGCCCTGACGTCGCCCGCTCGCTACGCAGTAACGCTCGGCGCCACCGACGTACGTACGCGCTGGCGCGCACTTGGCCTGTGGCACCGTCCTTGCGACGGAGCCGGTGCTGGAGGCGATGATGACGGAAACGGCGACGGCCGAGATCGGATTCTGGAGCGAGCTCGACGATCAGGTGCTCGCCTGCTTGCGCGACGGTCCGACGTCGACGCGCGACCTGGCGCATCGGCTCGGCCTCTCGCCCGGCGGCGCGACGTCCCTGCTGCTGATGCTCGCCGCCGAGGGCAAGATCCGTGTGACGGGCGTCGAGCTGGCTGACACCGCCTAGTAACGTGGGGGGCCCCGAGATGGCCCCCCACACCCCCCAACGCTCGTCGCGCCCCGGCAAAGCCGTGGCGCTCCTCGATTGCCCGCCTAGTCGATCGGGCGGAAGCGCAGGCCGGCGTCGGTGCGGACGATCACGCCGGGGCGCGGAAAATGGGCGGCCAGGATCAGCGTGCCCGAGTCCGCGTGGCGCTCGACGAACTCGCGCCGCGTCTTGGCGGCCTGCGCGACGTCGTAGCAGAAGCGGCTCGACCACTGCGGCTCGGCCACCTGCACCACGCGGTGCATGAGATCGCCGGAGAACACCGCGGTGCCCGCGCTCGTCGTCAGCCGCACCGAGACGTGGCCCGGTGTGTGGCCGATCGACGGCTCGAAGCGAAGCCAGGGATCGATCTGGTGCGTGTCGTCGACGAGCGTCGCCTGGCCGGAGGCCACGATCGGCAGCACGCTGTCGTCGATGCAGCCGTACTCGTCGCCGCCGCGCTCGTTCTCGTGCTCTCGGGCGTGACGCCGGCGGCGGCGAGGTCGTCGAGGAACGTGCCGCGACGCAGGTGCCAGATCGGATTGCTCGCGCGCGGCTTGTCGTTGCCGACGCCGGTGTCGATGAGCACAACGTGCTCGGGCGTGCGCACGACCCACGAGCCGATGCGCGAGCCGAGGTCGTCCGTGCTCTCGTCCCAGAAGTCGGGCTTGAGCCAGCCGTGATGCCGCGCCACGCCTTCCGCGGTGGACGCCGGCAGCATCGACGTCGTGGGGAACGACGAGCGGCCGATCTCGATCACGCGCGTGAGGCTCACCTCGCCGAGCGTCAGCTTCGTCATCGTCGTCCCGCCTCCTTCACCAGCCGCGCGACCTCGCCGGGTTGCGCCTGTCGTCCGGCGTCCTTGTAGGAGAACACCGGGCGGCCGTCCACCCGGACCGTCAGCTCGCCCAGCCCGCCCAGACGGATGCGCGCGGCGATGCCCTCGCGGGCCAGCTCCTCGCGGAGGCGCACGGCCTCCCGGCGATGCTCGCCTCAGAACAGTCAGCGGCGGATGTCGACCGTCACGGCCGTTGCTCCTTGGACAGCATCGCGATCAGCGGATCGAGGTTCTTGAGGCTCGGCGTGAGCTGGCCGACCGGGTGCGCGTGCACGGCGGCGACGATCGCGTCGTTGAACGGCGTGGGCACGCCCTTCTTGTGGCCCTCGGCCGAGACGTGGCCGTTCAGGAAATCGACCTCGGTGCGCCGCCGCTTCATGACGTCCTGCAGCAGCGAGGGTCGGCCGCCGGTGCGCCGCTTGGCCTCCGCGGCCAGATCGGCCTCGACCTCGGCGAGTCCGCGGCCCTCGGCCGCGTCCACGATGCGCTGCGCCTCGATGCCGATGAGCGGCTCGATCGTGTGGCCGTGCGCGCGCCCGACGCGGATGGCCTCCGCGCCCAGCTGAATGGCCACACGGCGCGGGCCGGGCTCGAGGCGCAGCTCGGCGGAGCCCAGACCGCTGAGGCCGGCGATCGCGTTGCCCATGCAGTTGACGGCGAGCTTCGACCAGCGCTGTCCCCAGAGGTTCGTGGTCACCTTCGTCGGCGACACGTCGCTGAGCACGCGGGCCAGCTCCTGGGCGCGCGGCGTGTCGCGGCCGTCCAGCTCGCCGAGGTGGAAGCCGACGGACGTCGTGTCCGTGCGGATCGCGTGGCCCGGCTCGTACATCCCCGCGCTGATCACGATCACGCACCCGAGCGTGCGCTCGCGGCCGACCACGGCCGCCACGCGCTCGTCGTTGATGCCGTTCTGGAAGTCGACGACGACGCCGTCGGGCGCCTTGAGATACTGCGCGGCCAGCTGCGCCGCCCACTCCGTGTCGTAGCTCTTCATCGCCAGAAACACCGCGTCGAACGGCGCCTCGACCGACTGCAGCTCGTGCAGGTGCAGCGCGCGGACGGGCACCAGGTGCTCGCCGACGGTGCCCGACAGCCGGAGGCCGACCTTCTTCATCGCCTCCACGTGATCCGGCCACTGATCGACGAGGGTGACGTCGTGACCCGCCTTCGTGAGCATGCCGCCGACGACCGACCCGATGGCGCCCGAGCCGAGAATCGCGATCCGCTTGAGCATGCGCCGGAGTGTAACACCGGCGCCGAGCGCACCCGCGACGCCCTGCCCCGTCCATCCCGTCGCCCCGCCGCCACTGGTTCGCGCGTCCAGGACGCGCGGGGGCATGTAGACGGGTATGGAAGTGCGGTCAGAGCACCGAGCAGCTTGGTCCACGGCGCTACTCGTGAAAGCGCGGCTCGAGCGAATCGCGCAGACCGCCGCCCAGAAGGTCGAACCCAAGCACGACCGCCGTCGAGGTCAGCGCTCGGCGCGCCAGCCCGCCTGGATCCAGGGGGCTGGCGCGGCCGGCTCCTCCGCTACACCCGCGTTCGGATCCAGCCGTGGCGAGCGTTGCTCCGCCCGCGGCCCGACTCTTCGGCCCATCTCTTCAGCTTCGAGAACCTGTCGTCAGGGATGAGGTTGGCCGAAACCACAGGTGTCGGGTAGCCGACGCCCCTGAGTAGGGTGTCCAGGCGGCCGCCAGACTGGAGCTCGGGCGCCGTCGGATAGCTCGCCAGATTGCCGTCACCGTACTTGCTCGCCGCGACAGGCAGCCCGTAGAGCCGGGCGGAGTTCAGGCCGAGAATCTTCCGCTTCGCCCCCTCGCTAAGCGGCGGGTAGTGCCACCGGTCGGCGATATCTTCAGGGATCTGTGACCGCCAGAGCGCCTCGATCTGCCACTGAGGCCCGCCATACCACATCGAGTCCGAGCCGAACACGATGTTGTTCTCCCCCATGTAGTACAGCAACTGGCCGATGAGATGCGCCCACACCGTCGGGAAGGTCACGATCATCGAGGCCATCGTTGTCCCAAGCTCCGCGTAGACGTTGGGGAGCCGGCGCGTGCTCGACGGCGACGTGGACGACGGCTCCGCCCCGACCACGTATTTGCCGGCGGCGATCTGGGCAAGCTGCGTGGACCATCGGATGTTCGGGACGGTGTGGCCGTGGCTGTCGGTCATGGTGGTTGGGGGCATCGACCCCGACAGGTTCTCGATGTCCTGCAGCGCCTGGAGCATCCAGAAGCCCGGCCGGATGCACGCGTGGTAGATGATGAAGTTCAACTGCGGCCAGTCCGTGGCCGCCTTCACCATGTCGTCGGGGTTCCCGAACAGGGGCGTGTTGTTCGCCCCGCCGGGCTGCGTCCCGTTCGCCGAGAGGCCCTTGTGGATGCAGATGTTGAAGAACCCGGGGTGCTTCTTGAGCTGCTCCTTGTTGTTGACGATGACCTGGTAGATCGGATACGCCACGGCCTCGTCGTCGAGCCGCCACCGGACCATGAGGCTGTTGGGGTTGGTGTCTAGCTTGGCCGCGCTCGCGATGTTATAGCCCTTCCACGAGTCCGGCTGCATGTTCTCGATCTGCCATTGCGTATAGTCGCCGAAGAGCGGGTCGGCGAGGTTGCCGATGCCGACGTAGAGCTGTCCATGCGCAAGCGCTCGCGTCGACCCCGCCAGCTGATTGATGAAATCCCGGCACTGCGCCGTTTGCCAGCCGGTCAGGATCTCAGCCTGAAGGCTTTCGGCGACGTTGTGGTTCCCGGGAGGGGCGCCACCGCCGGGATTGAAGAGCCCGAGATTCGCGTTGCTGATGATGGAGACGCTCGTCTGGGCTTCGAGGTACATCCGATTGATGTACTGGCCGAGGTGGAATTCGCCGAGGACGGTGGTGGGCGGACCGGGGTTCGGGGGGAAGTCGGCGTGGAGAAGCCCCACGTCGAATTCGCTACGGAGGAGGTGTGCCGGGTTCCACGGCGTCCAGGTGCCGCCGAGCTGGTCGACACCGGCGGGGTTTCCACCCCTACCGTTGTTGGGGTTGCCGAATGGCGGTACGGTGACGGGAGTAAACCCCGCGGCGGTGGACGCCGCGCCCGGCCCCTGCGCCAGCGCTCTCAGGCCCTGAGCGCCGTTGCTGCTCGATCTGACGATGTGCGTCTGGTCATCGAAGACGAACAGGTTCTTTGGCGGGGCGTTTTCAGCGGCGGCCGCCTCCTCGAACATCTCGATCGGGCTCACGTTGAAGAACCGTTTCCCGAACACTTCGTTCATCGCCAGAAACGCGGCGGCCATGCCGCCGCTGCCGGCCAGGAACTTCCGTCGGCTGATCCCCAGCTTTTTGGAGGCCGTGTCGGCGAGCTCCTTGATGCGGAGCTCGACGTGCTTCTGCTGCTGCGTCTGGGGATGGGGCATGTACTCGCCGTTCGACACCATTCGCGTCGGAACCGGGGACTGGAAGGGCTCTGTTTCGGCTGGCGCGCATCGGGCGAGCTGCTGATCGCTGAGCCACGCATCTTCCTCGCGAGAACCTGGAGGCCTCTCGGATCTTGACATTATCCTCTCCCGTGATTCAGCCGGAACCTCATCTCCTACGTGGACCCATTTCTGCCGTCCGTCGTGACGTTGAACGGACGGATCACCTCGTCATTCAGCTCGTTTCCTCCTTTCTGGCGCGCTGACGGAAGTCACTCTCACG
>QHSB01000200.1 GCA_003220335.1 Candidatus Rokuibacteriota bacterium | reverse complement strand
CGGCGGAGGCCGCGGTTGCCACAGGGGCGCCGGCGGCGCTGCCCATGTCCTTCGCGGCGCGCTCCACCTCGCCCTGGCTGACGGCCGCCGTGCTCGCGCTCGGCGCGTTGCGCGGCGGCGCCGACCGGAAATCGGCGCCCATCTTCTGCGCGGCGTCGATCGAGATCGGCTGCGGCGCCGACACGGGGTTCGGCCCGGTGATCGTCACCTGCTGGAGCGCGTTGAGGACCGTCGCAGGACCGGCGGCGCGCCCGGCGTCCAGGCGCGTGACGTCGATCACGCCCTTGAGGACGGTGATGACGGAGTGCTGCTCGTCGAAGACCTCGGCGACGATGACCGTGCCGCGGATGCCGGCCACCGCGTTCGGCGTGCGCACCTCGACGAGATCGCCCGGCCGCATGCGCTCGCGGGCGACGGCGACGGCCACGCGGCCGCTGCCGACGGCCACCGTGGCCACGCCCGGGACCTCGGTGATCGTCACCGCCGAGAACTCGCGGATGGTGACGACCGCCTTGCCGCCGAGCAGGATGCGCGCGAAGGACTCCTTGCCGGTCGTGATGCGGTCTCGCACGAAGATGGCGTCGCGGAACTTCAGGGGCGTCAGCTCGGGCGATGAGGCGCGCACCACCGTGACCTTGCCTTCGAGGGTGGTGACGACGCCGGCGCGCTCCTGGGCCGCGGCGAGCGACGCTGTCGCCAGCGTCGCGATCGCCGACGCCAGCACGGCATGGGTACTGCGGTGGCGGAAAAGCATGTCGGTGCCCCCAATTTGTCCCGAGGGCACTCACCGTGCGCGTCGGCCCCCCGGTCGAGGTCCAATAGAGCAACGGGGGTGCCAGATATCCAGAATTCTTCCACAGCGAGATTTCTTGGGAGGTTAGGTCCAACCGCGTGCGACCATGGCAGCGTCCACTGCGGCGGGGCCAGGCTAGAAACTGATCGATCGATGCCACGCTGCCGGACACAGTGTCCTGCCGCGGACGGTGCCGACCCCGATAGGTGCCGTAGCCCTCGCCGTCACCGTGTCTGTCTCGGCCTACGTAGTTCCCCGCATAGGGGCCCACGCCGGGTGGCTATCTGGCGAAGCGCGGCGTGGAGATCAGACGGAGGCGATGGCGGCCTGAACGGCGGCGTCGAGCTCGTCGGGCCGGACGGGCTTGAACAGGCAGCGCTGCACGCGCAGCGCCGACAGGCGCGCGCGCTCTTCCTCGCGGAGGCCCCAGCCCGTGATGAAGACGACGGGGACTTTCGCGTCCACGGCGCGCACCCGCTCCGCGACTTCCCAGCCGTTCATGCCGGCCATGCCGACGTTGGTCAGCACCACGTCGTAGCGGCCGGGCACGTAGATCTTCAGCGCGGCCGCGCCGCTCGCCGCCGCGCTCACCTCGTGGCCGGCCGCCTGCAGCAGCTCGGCCAGCGCCGAGAGCACCTGCGGCTCGTCGTCCACCAGCAGGATGCGCGCGGCGCGGCGCGGCGGCGGCGTCGATGGCGCCGGCGGGGGCGCGGGCGCCTCGCGGGCGATGGGCACCGTGAGCGTGAACGTCGCGCCGCGGCCGGGCTCGCTCTCCACGCGGATGTCGCCGCCGTGCCGGCGGATGATCGAGTAGGCCATCGACAGGCCGAGGCCCGAGCCCGACTCGCCCTTGGTCGAGAAGAAGGGCTCGAAGACCCTCCGCCGCACCTGCTCCGGCATGCCGATGCCGGTGTCGGTCACCACGACCACCACCGCGTCGGCCACGTCCTTGCTGGCGATGCTGAGCGTCCCGCCCTCGGGCATGGCGTCCATCGCGTTGAGCACGAGGTTCGTCATCACCTCGGTGAGAGCGGCCGAGCGGCCATGGATGTGCTGCTTCGCCCGCAGGTCGAGGCGCAGGTCCATCGGGCGGCTGTCGTGGGCGATCTTCTCCTCCCAGCGCGGCCGCGTGATGGCAACGGCGTCCTCCACGATGTGATTGACGTCGACGGGCATGAATCGCTCGTCGGGCCGCAGCCGCGCGAACTGCTGGATGCGGCGCACGGTCTCCGAGCCGTCGAGGGCCGCCGACTCCACCACCGAGAGCGAGCGCTGCAACAGCTCGGGGTTGTCGGGGTTCGCCTTCATGAGCTGGGCGTAGCCGAGGATGGCCTGCAGGAGGTTGTTGAAGTCGTGCGCGATGCCGCCGGCGAGCTGCCCGAGCGCCGTCAGCTTCTCCGACTGCTGCAGCTGGTTCTCGACCTCGCGCTGGGCCGTGATGTCGCGCACGATGGCGATGAGGCCGTCGAGGCCGCCCTGCCGGTTGCGGAGCCCCGACAGGGTCACCGCCAGCGCGGCCGGCGTCTCACGGTCGACCGTCAGCGTCGTCTCGAAGACCTCCATGGCCGCGCCGCGCGCCAGCCGCTCGCGCGCCGCGCGGTACTCGCGCTCCGGGAGCAGATCGGTGATGCGCCGCCCGGTGACCTCGGCGGCCGCGCGGCCGAACACGCGCTCGGCGGCCGGGTTCCAGCCGTCGACGCGATCGTCCGCGTCCACCGAGATGATGGCATCGCCGGCGGAGGCGATGAGCTGCTCGAGTGAGCGCTTGGTGTCGGCGATCTCCCCGTAGAGGTGCGAGTTGCGCAGTGCGATGGCGAGGTACTCGGAGAGCATCTCGAGCAGCTCGCGCTCGCGCGGGTCTACCGGGCGCCCGGAGGCGCGGTTGTCGGCGACGAGGTATCCCAGCGGCCCCTCGGCGTCGCGGATGCTGCACACGACGAGGCAGCCGGCGTCGTCGGCGTGCGCGGCCGGCTCGCTCGGCGTCAGCCCGACGCTGTCGTAGCCGAGCGCCGCGTGCAGCTGCGCGGACACGGCGGCCATCACGTCGTCCATGGCCAGGTGGCCGACGATCGCGCGCGAGATCTCGCGCACGATGGACAGCTGGGTGACGCGCAGCGACTGCTCGGTCGCATCCCGCCGGGCCACTTCCTCCAGCTCGCGCGTCTTGGCCGAGAGGCGCCGCATCTCCTCGACCAGGGTGGCCACCTCGCCGCGCGTCCCGAGGTCGGCCTGGCGGCGCAGGAGCGCGCGCCGCACCACGTCCTCCAGGTCCTGGCGGGAGAACGGCTTGATGAGGTACTCGAAGGCGCCATGGGTGAGGGCGAGCTTCACCGTCTCGAGCGAGGCGTAGGCGGTGATCATCACCCGGATCTGCGGCAGCAGCTGGAGCGCGGCGCGCCCGCTGTCGGCGGTGGTGATCTGGTAGGCGGGCTTGAGCAGCATGCGGAGCGACTCGCGGGGGCCCAGCTCGTCGTCGACGACGAGGATGCGCGCGGCGCTCGCGGGGGCCGTGGTCGTCGTCATGCGGCCGCCGGCGGCAGCGAAACCACGAAGGACAGCTCGTGGCGCGTCTGCCGGACTCCGAGGCGGCCGCCGAGCGCCTCCACCAGGCGCTGGCTCACGGCGGGCCCGACGTCGATGAGGCTTTCCTGCACCATCTGCACGGGATCGAAGAGGCGCTCGAGCTTTTCGGCCGAGACGGCGGCGGTGCGGGAGCCGACGAGGATCCGCACGTCGTGGCCGCCGTCGGGCTCGGCGTGCCGCCCGACCGACAGCGAGATCTTCGCGAGGTCGTTGGGCGAGTTGTGGGTCAGGTAACGGATCAGGTACGAGAGGGCCTTGCGCAGCTGCGTGGCGTCCACCTTGACGGGGAAGGGCTCGGAGGCCGGGGCCACGTCGAGCTGCAGGTGCTTGCCGAGGCCGCCTTCCGCGAGGTCGATGGCCTCGACGAGCTGCGTCACAGCCTCGAACGCGTCCACGGTGGCGAAGTTTAACTCACCCTCCGTCACGAGCGCCGCCAATTTTTCGAACACCTCGACCAGCCGGCGAACGTCGCGGCGGACGACGGAGGAGAAATGGCGGCGGAAATCCGGGTCGTCGTAGCGCTCGCCGATCAGCTCGATGAAGGTGTTGATGGAGACCAGGGGGTTCTTGATCTCGTCGGCGATGCGCGCCACCACGCGGGTGAGCAGCTGGAACTGGTCCGCCTCGCGCTTCTGCGCCGCCAGCTCCTTCTGGGCCGTGAGGTCCTCGAAGACGAGGACGGCGCCGAGCGGCGCGCTCTCCTCGTCGCGGATCACGTAGGTGCTGACCTCGATCCACAGGCGCCGCAGCGCCAGCTGGATCTCCGTGCGCGGCATGGGCCGCCCCGAGGACAGCGTGTCGAACAGGAGGTCGCCGAGGGGCGAGGGGAGCACCCTTAGATCCTGGCGGACCACCGCGTGCGCGGAGAGGCCGAGGATCTCCTCGGCGCGCCGGTTCATCGTGCCGACCCTCTGGTCGCGGCCGATGGTGACCACGCCGCTCGACATGTGCGAGAGGATCCGCTCGGTGAATTCTTTCTCACGCTCGAGCTGCTGGTGCAGCGCGATGTCGCGGATGACCGTCGCGAGCTGGGTGACGAGGTCGAAGAGGGTCTCGATCTCCGCCCGCGAGTAGCCGGCGCCGAAGACGGGCTGCCCGAGCACGAGGATCGCGACGAGGTCGCCGTGCGCCAGCAGCGGCGTCGCCACGACGCCCTGCAGGAGCTTCAGCTCGCGCACGAGCTCGGGATCCGTGACGTCGTGGAGCGCGATGGGGCGGCCCTGCGCGGCCAGCCAGCGCGGCAGGCCCTCGGCGGCCGGCAGTCGCACCGACTGCACGATCTGCGGGGCGAGGCCGCGGTGGGCGGCGATGCGGAACTCGCGGCCGTCCGTGTCGGGCAGGAGCACGGCCACGCGGGTGGGCCGTATGACGTCGCCGATGGCCTCGAGGAACGTGTCGAGCACGCGGCGCAGGTCGAAGCCCGCCGCGAAGACGCGGCTGAACGCCTTGAGCACGCGCGCCAGCGCGGCGTTGTCCCACGACGTCTCGTCGGCGGCGGCGGCGCGCGCGGTCGGCAGCGGGGTCGAGGGGGAGCGCAGCATCTTGATCTCGCGCATGAGCCGCTGCTTGTCGAGGGCGTGCCGCAGGACGGTGTCCAGCTCGCGGGTGGTGAAACCGTCCGGCACCATGAAGTCCGCCGTCACTTCCTCCTCGCCGGCGGCGCCGACGGCCACCACGAGCGCCCCGGGGGCGACGTCGCGGGCGCCGCTCACGAACGTGCTGAGGGCGCCGGCGGGACCGGCGCTGTCACGCAGGACGAGGTCGATCTCCACCAGGCGCAGCGTCTTGACGGCCTCGGAGTCGGAGGGCGCTTCGAAGATCGTGAAGCCGCCGAGCCCGCGCAGCAGGCGCGTGCGGAGCGCGTCGTCCGGCGTCACGATCAAGACGGTGTTCACGCGATCACCGGGGCGGTGACGGGAGCGGGCGGGAACTGGACGGAGAAGATCGCGCCGCCGCCGGGGCGATTGGCCGCGCGCAGCCGGGCGCCGTGCGCCTGGGCGACGCCGGCCGAGATGGCCAGGCCCAGACCGGAGCCGCGCTGCTTGGTGGTGAAGAACGGCTCGAAGATCTTTTCGAGCAGCTCGGGCGCGATGCCGGGGCCCGTGTCGCCGACGCTCACCGTCACGTGCTCGGCCTCGCGCGTCACCGCGATGCTGAGGGCGCCGCCGGGCGGCGTCGCCTCGTGCGCGTTCATCAGGAGGTTCAGGAAGAGCTGCTCCAGGTTCTGGTGATCGCCGAGCACCCGGCACGGCGTGTCGCCGAGGCTTGCGTCGATCGTCACGCTCTTCTCGTCGAAGGTGGCCTGCATGAACTCCAGGGCTTCCGCCAGCGGCGCCCGCACGTCGACGGCGTACTCCGGACGCCGGCCCGGGTGCGCCAGCGTGCGCAGGCGGTCGACGACCCGCTCCATCCGATGGATCTCGCGGCCGACGATGCGTCCGAACTCGTCGACGAACTGCGGCTCCCGCGCGCGCCGAGGCAGGAGCTGCGTGAACGTCTTGATGGCCACCAGCGGATTCTTGATCTCGTGGGCGATGCCCGAGGCCAGCACCTCGAAGTAGGCCAGCCGCTCCGCGCGCCGCCGCTCGATCTCCAGCTCCTTCAGCGGCGTGAGATCGCTGAACACCGCCACGGCGCCCAGCACGATCCCGTCCGGGTCGCGCAGGGGCGAGGTGGTGCACATGACCGGCCGCGCCCGGTCGGCGCCGGGCAGCTCGATCTCCGGCAGTGTCCGGGCCACGCCGTCGGCCGCGCTGGCCCGCAGCGGCTCGCTCAAGCACGGCGCCAGCCGGGCCGCCGTCTGGCCCGTGATCTCGTCGGCCGCCAGCCCGGTGAGCCGCTCGGCCGCCCGGTTGAACATCGCGATGCGCCCGGCCGAGGTGATCGCGACCACCCCGCTCTCGATGGTGGCCACGATGTTTTCGATGTATTCGTTCGCCAGCACGACCTGCGCATACAGGCGCGCGTTCTTGATGGCGATGCCGGCCTGGTTGGCCAGGGTCATCAGGAGGTCGAGGTCCTGCGAGTAGAACGGGTCGCCCGAGAGTTTCGACCCGACCGCGATGAACGCGATGAGGCCATCGTCCGAGATGACGGGCAGCAGCAGCGCCCAGTTGGTGACCGCGAGGTCGTCACTCAGCATCCGATCGGCGTCGGTCACGATCTGCCGCGCCACTTCGTCGGCGACCAGGGGCTCCTGCACGCGCGTCAGCGCCGCGATCACCGACGCCGGCGCCGTCGCAGGCGCCTCGAACTCGCTCGCCTCGTTCCGGCGCTGCGCCACCGCCCGTCGGAAGCCGTCCTCGTCCCGCAGATAGATGGCCACACCCTCGACGCTCGTCGCCTCGACCACCGTCTTGCTGATGAACGGCAGCAGGCGCTTGAGGTCCAGCACACGGGTCAGCATCCGGCTCGCCTCGCGCACCGTACGCTGATAGTTCGCGCGGGTGCGATAGACGTAACGGTCGAGCAGGCGCCTCGCGATGTCGCGCGTCGGGGGGACCAAAAAAGCCACGACAACCGTCGCACCCAAGAGGAAGATCAGTTCGTCAGGGCCGAAATGCGCCACCAGAGTCGGCCAGTAGAAAGCAAGCGCTACAGCCACGGGACATAGCGAAAGCAACATTGCGATCGCGAACGTCAGGCCGCGATGCACAACGAGGCGCAGGTCCATGAGTCGATGCCGAATGATTGCATGGGCGACTAAGGCGGTGAGTATTAAACCGAAATATGGGCCGAACCAGCTGTAAGTCGACTTTCCTGTGAGAACAGGGAATGCGAGGTTGGCCGTAATCGCTCCGGCTCCTGAAATCGCGAATGCCGTGCCGACGAACTGAAGTCGCGCACGCGCCACCC
>QHSB01000199.1 GCA_003220335.1 Candidatus Rokuibacteriota bacterium | reverse complement strand
CGAAGGCCGCGATCATCCGGTCCTTCACGACCACGGGGACGAAGAGCTGGGAGCGGTGCGGCCCCTGCTCGCGGATGGTCGCCGGGATCCGCGAGTCGTGCATCGCGTCGCTCGTGAAGACCGGCCGCCGCGTGCGCGCCGCCTGCGCGTAGAACGCGTGCTTGAGCAGCGACACGCGGAACTCGCGGAAGGCGGCCAGGCGCTCGGGCGGAACGCGGTAGCCCGCGACGGGCTCCAGCCACTCGCCGTCTTCCTGCACGAGCCAGGAGCCGACGCAGTCGGCGCCGAGCGTGGTGGCCACCGCCCGGAGGAAATGGCGCAGCAGGGCCTGGAAGTCGAGCGTGGAGGACAGCGCGCGGCTCACCGAGAGCAGCGTCTGCGTCTCCGCGAGCTTCACCTGCGTCTGGCGCGCGAGGTCGGCGTTCTCCATGGCGAGGCCGACCTGCGCGGCCACGCCCTCCACCAGCCGGATCTCGGCCGGCTCGAACACGCGCCCGGTGTGCCACCACACGAGGAAGAGGCCGCCCACCGGCTCGCCGCGCGCGAGGGTGGGCACGAACAGCACCGAGTGCGCGGGCAGGTTCTCGACCCAGCCGCGATCGAAGCGCGGATCGTTCGGCACGTCGCTGCTCCACACCGCGCGCCCCTGCCGCCAGCCTTCGAGGAGCCACGGAAAGTCGTCGAGCACGAGCGGCCGCTGCTGGAAGAACGGCAACAGGTTCCTGGGCACGTGATAGCCGCCGACGGCGACGAGCCGCTCCTTGCGCTCGTCGAGCAGGTAGGCGCCCACCATGTCGGCGCCGAACGCGCGCGCGACCTCCGAGGCGACCCGCCGCATCGCGTCGCGGCCCGCGTCCGGCCGCGACAGCACGCGCCCGACCGCCAGCAGCGTGCTCGTCTCGCGCAGCCGCTCCCGCGCTTCCGCGTAGAGCCGCGTGTTCTCGAGGGCGAGACCGATCTGGCCGACCACGGCGACAGCGAGGTCCACCTGCCACGGCGCGAACGGCCGCGCGCGCTCGCAGTAGTCGAGGATGACCACGCCGATGACCTCGTCCTGGCGCACGATCGGCACCACCATGTAGGACTTGAGGCCGAACGCCTCCACCCAGTCGGGCGGCGTCAGCGAGGCGTCGCCGGCGTCCTCCACGATCACCGGCCGCCGCGTCTCGATGACGCGCGCGTTGACCGGCACCTCGCGCAGCGGCCGCTTCGTCACGCTGAGGAACCGGTCCCACATCGCCGGCATCCTGCGCCCGTCGGCGAACTGCGACATGAGCGGGACCCCGCGATTGCCCTCCCAGCGCTCGATCGAGCAGCGGTCGACGCCGCAGACCTGCGCCACCTTGATGGCCAGGCGCTTGAGGGGCTGCCGCGCGTCGAGCGTGGAGTTCAGGACCTCCGCCACCTCGAGCAGCGCGCGCGTCTCCGTCAGCCGTCGCGTCGTCTCGGAGTAGAGGCGCGCGTTCTCCAGCGCCACCGCCGCCTGCGCGGCCAGCGAGCCCATGAGCGACGCCGTCTCCGGCGTGACCGGCCACGAGGCGGTGCGGTGCACCGCGAACGCGCCGAGTACGCGGTCGCCGACGGCGATCGGGTACGCCGTCACCCACCCCAGCCCGCGGCGCAGCAGCGCCGGCGCGTCCACCGACCGCGCGTCGCGCGCCACCTCCGTCCAGAAGATCGGCTCGCGGTGCTGGACCACCCAGCCGATCCCACCCTCGCCCGGCGCCAGGGTGTCGTGCAGCTCGGCGGCCAGCGCGGGGTCGCCGTGCGTCAGCGTGCGCCGCAGCCGGCCGGTGGCGGCGTCCAGCCCCCAGACGCTGACGTAGGGCGCGTCGAAGAACTGCGAGATCGCGCGGGCGAGGTTGGCGAGGACCTCGTCGGGGTTGAGCGAGGAGGAGACGAGCCGGTTGACCTCCTCCAGCGCGCGCAGCCGCTCGGCGTAGCGCGTCGCCTGCGCGTACAGCCGCGCGTTCTCGATGGCGGTGGCCGCGTGCGCGGCGAAGCTCTGGAGCAGCGCGAGGTCCTCGACGCCGAAGGGCGCGGCCTCGTGGCCGGCGCGGCTCATCGTCAGCACGCCGAGGGGGCGGTCGCGCAGGATGAGCGGCTGCACGATGAGGCTGCGCACGCCGGCGGCCACGAAGCGCGCCGTCGCGTGCGGCGAGCGCGCGTAGTCGTTGGTGATGATGCCGCGGCGCTCGCTGATGGCCAGGCCCGCGAAGCCCTCGCCGGGGGCCAGCCGTTCGCCCGCGAGCTCCTGGCCCGTCCAGGCGCGCGGCACCAGCGCGTGATCCTCGGCCAGCGTCCACAGGGCGCCGCTTGCCTTGAAGAGGCCGGTGGCGCGCTCGACGATCAGCGCGGGCAGCCGCTCGGCGTCCAGCACCGCCGCCAGCTCGCGCTCGATGTCGGCGAGGGCGGCGATCTGCTGCCGCCGCGAGCGCTCGATCGAGAACAGGCGCGCGTTCTCGAGCGCGAGGGTGGCCTGATCGGCGAAGGCCTGCAGCAGCGCCGCCTCGCCGTCGGTGAAGACGCGCCCGCGGCGGTCGGCGACGCCGAGGGCGCCGATGATCACGCCCTTGGCACGCATCGGCACCGCCAGCACGGCGACGTCGCCCGAGGCGCGGAAGTTCGCGCGCAGGTCGTCGGACACGCGCGTGGCCGCGTCGGCGAGCGCGTCCGGCGTGGCGACCGCCCGGCCCTCGACCACGGCGCGACCGAGCACGCCGACGCCGGGCGGCAGCACGTGACCGGGCTCGAAGTGCTCGCGCGTGCGCCCGCCCAGCGCCAGCGCGGCCAGGGAGCCGTCGGGCTGCAGCAGCCGGACCACGGAGGACTGCGCGCGAAACAGCGGCAGCACGCTCTCGACCGTGCGCTCCACCACCTCCGACACGTCGAGCGACTCGGTGAGCGTCCGCGCCAGCCGGGCCAGCTCCTCGGCCTCCGCGCGCCGCTGCGTGGCCTCGGCGTAGAGGCGCGCGTTGGCGAGGGCGAGCGCCGCCTGGTCGGCGAAGGTCTGCGCCAGCCGCGCGTCGTCCTCGCCGAAGAGGCGGCCGCGCTCGCCGCTGACGGTGAGCACGCCGACCACGACGTCGTTCACGACCAGCGGCACCGCGATGGCCGAGTAGTCGCCGACGGCGGAATTCCACTCTCGCAGCGCGTCCGTCTTCTCGATGCGCGGATCCGCGGAGACGTCGGCGGAGACGACTACGCGCCGCGACTCCGCGGCCAGGCCCGAGATGCCGACGCCGCGCGGCAGCACCGGCGCCGGCGGAACCCGCGCCGCGCGCCCGGTGGACATGGCCACGGGCACGAGGCCGCCGGTGGCCGGCTCCACACGGAAGAGCGCGGCCGAGACGGACGCGAACAGCCTGCGCACGCTGTCGGCGATCCGCTCGCTCACGACGTCGGGGACCGCCTGCCCTGCGAACGCCTCGGCCAGCTCCCGGTCGCGCGCGCTGAAGGGCCGGCGCGCGCGGAACGTGAGCACCCCGATGGCCCGCCCGCCGATCTTCAGCGGCACACCGAGGAACGTCGTGTAGCCGAGGCGCCGGATGGCCGCGAGCTCCGCGGCCGGAACGTCGGTCACCGCCTCGACGTCGAGCACGAGCGTGTGCCCCGCCGCGAGCACCTTGCCGGTGAGGCTCTGCGCGGCCTTGATCCGCTCCTGCAGCATCGTCTCGCGGGCCGTGCCCGCGGAGCCGGCCAGCACGAGGTCGTCGCCCTCGAGCAGCCGGAAGCCGGCGTTGTCCACGTCGAGCAGCCGCGCCGCCTCCTCGGCGATGGAGGTCAGCAGCGTCTGCGTCCGCCGGTGGCCCTCGGTCAGCGGCGTTCCCCGACGCGGTGAAGCTTGACGAGGTTGGTGGTGCCCGTGACCCACATCGGCGCGCCGGAGATGATCACGAGCACGTCGTCGGCGCGCACGGTGCCGTCGCCGAGCAGCGTCGCCTCGATTTCCTCCACCATCTCGTCGGTGGTCTCCACCTTGCGGATGAGCCGCGAGGTGACGCCCCACGTGAGGGCGAGCCGCCGCTGCACGGCCGCGAAGGGCGTGAAGGCGATGATCGGTGTGGCCGGCCGCTCCTGGGAGATCAGCCGCGCCGAGAATCCGGACTGCGTGAAGGCGACAATGGCGCGCGCGTCCAGCGCGCGCGCGGCGCTGGCGGCGGCGTCCGACACCGCCTCGGGGAACCCGACCGGCGCGCGGTGCTCGCGCCGGCGCCGCACGGGCTCCTGCGCGAGCGCCGCCTGCTCGGCGCGCTCGGCGATGCGCGCCATGACTTCGACGGCCTCGGCCGGGTAGCGTCCCGACGCCGTCTCCGCGGACAGCATGATGGCGTCGGCGCCGTCGAAGATCGCCGCGGTGACGTCGGCCACCTCGGCGCGCGTGGGCCGCATGTGGGTGACCATCGACTCCAGCATCTGGGTGGCCACGATCACGGGCACCTTGGCCACGTGAGCCTGGCGGATGATCTCCTTCTGGATGTGCGGCACGTCCTCGAGGGGGACGTCCACGCCGAGATCGCCGCGGGCGACCATCACCGCGTCGACGGCGCCGACCACGGCGGGCAGGTTGTCGAGCACCTCATGGCGCTCGAGCTTGGCCACGAGCGGGATGTCGGCGCCCTGCCCCGCGAGGAACTTGCGCACCTCGCGAATGTCGTCCACCGTGCGCACGAAGGACACGGCCACGAAGTCCACGCGATGCTCGATGCCGAACCTGAGATCCTCGACGTCCTTCTCGGTCAGGCAGGAGGCGGGCAGGTCCACGTGCGGCAGCGAGATGCCCTTGTGATCGCTGATGCGGCCGCCGGCCACGACCACGCAGCGGACTTCCTGCGGCGTGATCGAGTCGACGCGCAGCTGGATCATGCCGTCGTCCATCCAGATCTCGTCGCCGGCCTTCACCCGCCCGAGGTACTCGGGCGGCGAGACGAACACGCGCTCGGAGGTGCCGACACAGTGTGTACGACACAGGGTGAACGGGCGGCCCGCCTCGAGATCGACACGGCGGCCCCCGCCCTCACCGAAGGTGCCGAGACGGATCTTCGGACCCTGCAGGTCTTGAAGGATGGCCACCGGCCGATTCCAGCGCGCCTCCGCCTCGCGGATGCGCTGGATGACCTCCGCATGCTCGGCGTGTGTGCCGTGCGAGAAGTTCAGGCGCGCGACGTCCATGCCGGCGGCGGCCAGGCGGTCGAGCTGCGCGACCGTCGAGGACGCCGGCCCGATGGTGCATACGATCTTCGTGCGCCGCATGGCCCGTTACCCCGCGCGCGTGCCCGCGAGGGCCGCGCTCAGGAACTGTCCGGTGTAGGACTTTTCGCCGTGGCGCGCGAGGGCCTCCGGCGTGCCCGTGGCCACCACGCGCCCGCCGTCGTCGCCGCCCTCGGGCCCGAGGTCGATCACCCAGTCGGCGGTCTTGATGACGTCGAGGTTGTGCTCGATGATCACGACGGTGTTGCCCGCATCCACCAGCCGGTTGAGCACCTCCAGCAGCTTCTCGATGTCGGCGAAGTGCAGTCCCGTCGTCGGCTCGTCGAGGATGTAGAGCGTCCTGCCCGTCGCGCGCCGCGACAGCTCGGTGGCCAGCTTCACGCGCTGGGCCTCGCCGCCGGAGAGGGTGGTGGCCGACTGGCCGAGGCGGATGTAGTCGAGGCCGACGTCGTGCAGGGTTTGAAGCTTCGACTTGATGACCGGCACCGCGTCGAAAAACTCCAGCGCCTGGTGCACGGTCATGTCGAGGACCTCGGCGATGTTCTTCCCTTTATAGTGCACGTCGAGCGTCTCGCGGTTGTAGCGCTTGCCCTTGCAGACGTCGCAGGTGACGTAGACATCGGGCAGGAAGTGCATCTCGATCTTCACGAGGCCGTCGCCCTGGCACGCCTCGCAGCGCCCGCCCTTGACGTTGAACGAGAAGCGCCCGGGCTGGTAGCCGCGCATCCGCGCCTCCTGCGTCCGCGCGAAGAGCGCGCGGATGAACGTGAAGACGCCGGTGTAGGTGGCGGGGTTGCTGCGCGGTGTGCGGCCGATGGGCGATTGGTCGATGTCGACGACCTTGTCGACGTGCTGGGCGCCCTCGATGCGCGTGTGGGCCCCCGGCCGGTCCTGGGCGCGGTGCAGCATCTGGGCGAGCGCGCGATACAGGATGTCGTTGACGAGCGTCGACTTGCCCGAGCCCGACACGCCGGTCACGCACGTGAACGTGCCGAGCGGGATGGTCACGGACTGGCCCTTGAGGTTGTGCTCGCGCGGCTCGTGGATCGTGAGCGTGTTTCCCGTCCCCTTGCGGCGGGTGGCGGGCACCTGGATCGCGCGCGCGCCCGAGAGGAACTGACCGGTGAGCGACTGCGCGTTGGCGACGATCTCGTCGGGGGTTCCGATGGCCACCACGTGGCCGCCCAGCTCGCCCGCGCCGGGGCCGAGATCGACGACGAAGTCCGCCGAGCGGATCGTCTCTTCGTCGTGCTCGACCACGAGCACCGTGTTGCCCAGATCGCGCAGCCGCCTGAGCGTGTCGAGGAGCCGGCGGTTGTCGCGCTGATGGAGCCCGATCGACGGCTCGTCGAGGATATAGAGGACGCCGACCAGGCTCGAGCCGATCTGGGTGGCGAGCCGGATGCGCTGGCCCTCGCCGCCGGAGAGCGTGCCCGCCGGCCGGTCGAGGGTGAGGTACTCGAGGCCCACGTTGGCCAGGAAGCCCAGGCGCTCGCGAATCTCCTTCAGCACGCGCCGCGCGATGGCCGCCTCGCGCTCGCCGAGCTTGAGGGTGTTGAAGAAGACGGCGGCGTCCTTGATGGTGAACGCCACCACGTCGGCGATGGACTTGCCCGCGATCTTGAGACCGAGCGACTCGGGCCGCAGGCGCGAGCCCTTGCACACCGGGCACGGGCGCTCGGCCATGAACGTCTCGATCTCGCGGCGGGCGTCCTCGGACTGGGTCTCCCGGTAGCGCCGCTCGAGGATCTTCACCACGCCCTCGAAGCCGCCGTCGCGGTCGCCGTGCAGAACCACGTCGCGCACGGGCTTCCTGAGCTTGGCCCACGGCTCGTCGAGGGAGAACTTGTAGCGCTTGGCGAGCGCACCGAGCGTCTGCTTGAAGTAGACGTTCTCGCGACCCGCCCACGGCGCCAGCGCGCCGGCCGCGAGCGAGCG
>QHSB01000198.1 GCA_003220335.1 Candidatus Rokuibacteriota bacterium | reverse complement strand
GGTCCCTGGCCGCGGAGCACGCGCCAGCGCACGTACGTCGTGTTAGCGACGGGCTCCATCCAGACGCGCTTTTCGACGAGGGCGTCGGCGCACGCGTAGGTCCACACGGGCGTCGTGCCGTCGAGGCGGAACCGCTCGATGAGCCGATACCCCGCGGGATCCGCGACGCCGCTCGCCCAGCGAGCGCAGCCGAGCGCCCAGTCGCGGCCGGCGTAGGCCAGTGTGTCGTGAACCTGGGCCGCGAGCAGCGTGCGGCCCAGCGGCGGCGCCAGCGCGGCGATCAGAAGGCCGTGATAGCGCCGGGTCTGCGAGCCGGCGATCGTGCCCGACGCGAAGCCCCCGATCCCGTTGACGCAGAGCCATTCGCGCCGCTCGGCCGCGGCGAGATCGCCTGTTACTCCCCGACCCCAGGCCAGCATGCTGCTAGGACACCTCGGCCGGCCGTTCGGGGGCGCGCACCGCCGGGCACGGATCGTGTGTCCAAAGGGCGCCATGCATCCGGCTGGCTGCGGCATCGGTCTGCGCGCCCCTCACGTGACGGAGGTCCTCGAGCGCCGGCCCGCCATCGCCTGGCTGGAGGTCCACGCCGAGAACTACATGGGCGGCGGCCCGGCGCGGCGCGCGCTCGAGCGGTTGCGCGCCGACTACCCGATGTCGGTCCATGGGGTGGGGCTGTCGCTCGGCAGCGCGGACGGGCTCGACGCCGCGCATCTCGAGCGGCTGGCGCGACTGGTCCAGCGCCTCGAGCCGGCGCTCGTCTCCGAGCACCTGTCGTGGAGCGTGACGGGCGGCACCTATCTCAACCATCTGCTGCCGCTACCGTACACCGAGGAAGCGCTCGAGGTGCTCTGCGCGCACGTGACACGGGCGCAGGAGCGGCTCGGTCGCCGCCTGCTTGTCGAGAACCCGTCGGGATACCTCCGCTTCCGTCACTCGCCGATCCCCGAGCCGCAGTTCCTGAGCGCGCTGGCGCGGCGGACGGGCTGCGGGCTGCTGTGCGATGTCAACAACGTCTACGTCACGTGCGCCAACCTCGGCGGCGACGCGGGGGCGTGGCTCGACGCCCTCGACCCGTCCACGGTGGGCGAGATCCATCTCGCCGGCCACGCCGTCAACGATGTCGAGGGCGGGGACGCCGCGCGCCGCACGATCCTCATCGACGATCACGGCTCGCCGGTGGCCGATCCCGTGTGGCGCCTCTTCGAGGGCGCGCTCGGTCGCTTCGGCACGATCCCGACACTGATCGAGTGGGACACCGACGTGCCGCCGCTTGAAACGCTGCTGGCCGAGGCGGCGAAGGCCCAGCGTCGATTCGACACGGCGAGCGATGTCGTCGCTGCGTGAGCTTCAGGCGGGGGTCCGCGCGGCGCTCCTCGCCGACGACGAGCGCGGGGTCGCGCCCGACGTCGTCGACGACGGCCTGAGCGCCTCGGCGCGGCTGGCCGTCTATCGTCACCACGTCTTCACGAGTCTCACTGAGGCGCTCGAGGCGACGTACCCGGTCGTGTGCCGGCTGGTGGACCGCCGCTTCTTCGGCTGGGTGGCCGACCAGTACGTCCGCGTGCGCCCGCCGGCGGGGCCGTGTCTCTTCGAGTATGGCGCCGACTTCCCCGAGTTCGTCGCCGCGTTTCCCGCCTGCGCGCATCTGCCGTGGCTCGCCGACGTGGCCCGGCTGGAATGGGCGATGAACGCGGCGCTGCATGCGCCGGACGCCCCGGCGCTCGAGCCGGAAGCCTTGCGCGCGCTCGATCCGCCGGCGCTGGCGCGGCTCACCCTGCGTCTGGACCCGTCGGTGACGCTGCTCGCGTCGCGCTGGCCGGTGGACGCGATCTGGCGCGCGAACCAGGCCGGTGCCAATCTTACAGTCACGGTGGACCTCGACGCCGGCGGCGCGTCGCTGGAAGTCCGGCGCGTCGACGACGGCGTCGTGTTACGCGCGCTGCCGCCGGCGACGTTCGCGCTCCGAGCCGCGCTCGCGGCGGGGCGGACACTCGAGGACGCGGTCGAGCAGGCGCTGGACACGGATCCGGCCTTCGACCTCGCCGGCGAGATCCGCGCGCTGCTCGACGAGCGGCTGCTGGTCGATCCAGGGCACTGACGCGTGGCGGAGTGGTCCCGCGCGATCAGCTGGACGCCGATCTGGGACCGGCCCTTCCGGCTCGCTTATCAGCTCGGGTGGGATCAGTCGTGGCGGCTGCGCGAGGCGCAGCTGGTCGTGACGACCGAGCACGGCGCCCGCCCGCTGCACCTACGGACCGATGGCGCCGGCCGCTGGCGCGACGGTGCCGGCCGTGCGCTGTCCGCACTCGACGGCTGCTTCGACATCGACATCTGGCCCACTCCCTTCACCAACAGCTTTCCGATCCGCCGCCAACCGATGGCGATCGGCGAGCGGCGAGAGCTCGTGGTGGCGTGGGTCGCGGCCCCGGAGCTGACGGTGCGCCCGGTTCGGCAGCGATACACGCGACTGGCCGAGCGGCGCTATCGCTTCGAGAACCTGGACGGCGATGGCTTCCACGCGGACCTGGCCGTCGACGAGGACGACGTCGTCCTCGACTACGAGGGGCTGTTCCGCCGCGTCGCCTAACCTTTCAGCTCCACCGTTCGATCGCCGGCGCGCACGCGCGCGTCCCACGTCACCTCGATCGCGCCCTTCACGCTCTCATGGGCGGGACAGCCGGCGGGATGCGCCATCAGCGCGCGCTCCGCGGCCTCCAGCGCGTCGGCGGGGACGGCGAGCTCGTAATGCACGTGGATGGAGCGGATCTTGATGGTCTTGCCGTGGCCAACGATGCGGCCCTCCACGCCGGCCGTGAAGCTGTCGCGGTCGAACGCGATCTTGCGCCCTGCCAGGGCGCCACGCAGAGTGCCGAACATTCAGCCGGCGACGCCGGCCACGATGTGGTCGAGGGTGGAGGCGACCGGCGGTCCCTCCGGCGCGCCGTAGTACTGGCGCAGCGCGCCCTGCACGCCGTAGACGACGGGCTCAGGCACGTCGCCGAGATACGCGTGGCGAGCGCCGTTCGTGTAGACGAGGCGGGTCTTCGAGACGTATTCGAAGTCGTCGGCCATTGGAGTCTCCTCCTCAATCGCGCAGCGCGCGGAGCGCCGCCAGCGTGTCCTCGGGCTCGGGACGGGTCGTGTAGTCGGGGTCGCTTTCGGCGGAGCGAATCACGCCGCGCCGGTCGATCACGAAGCGCGCCGGCATCGGCAGCGTCCACGACGCGTCGCCGTTGTACTTCGTGAGGTCGAGCGGAAACGACCGGTAGACCGCGCGCAGGTACGCGGGCAGCGCGAACGTCAGACCGAACTTCGTCGCGACCTCGTTGCCGCGATCGCTCAGGATCTCGAAACCGAGCGCGCGACTGCGGATGAGCTCACGGTTGTGCTCGGGCAGCTGCGGCGAGATCGCCACCAGATGCGCGCCGAGCGCGATGATCTCCGGCAGGACCTTCTGTAGAGCTACCAGCTCTATGTTGCAGTACGGTCACCAGCGGCCGCGATAGAAGGTGACGACCAGCGGACCGCGCGTGAGCAGCGCCGTGCTGTCCACGATCCGCTCGCCTCCGTCCGGCAGCGCGAAATGAGGCGCGACGTCGCCGCCCTTCAGGACCCGCCCTGGCGCGCCCGCCGCGCGCAGTTCGTCCACCGCACGATGCATCTGGGCCACGATCTCCGGCGGACGCTTCGCCTCGGCCTTCTCGCGCAGCGCCTGCAGCTCGTCCTTGAGCGACATGCGTGGCCTCCCCCCGTGAGCATTAAGACACCGCGGCGGCTCCCGGAGATTCCAGGGTGTAGACTCCGCTCGTTGAGCACCGACGATCGCAGCCTGCTCGCGCGCGCGGCGACCGGGGACGCGAGCGCGCTCGAGATTCTCATGACACGCTACTCCGCGCGGGTCTTCCGGCTCGCGTACGGTATCACGCGCAGCGCCGCCGATGCCGAGGAGGTCGCCCAGGACGTCTTTTTGCAGATCGTCCACAAGGGCGGCGGCTTCGAGGGACGCGCCGCCCTGGGCAGCTGGATCTATCGGATCACGACCAATCTCAGCCTGAACAAGCGGCGCGGTAAGCGCCGCGAGCTGGAGACCTCGCTCGACGACCTGCTGCCCACGTATCTGCCAGACGGCCACCGCGCCGGAGACCGTGCCTTTCTCGTGGCGGACTGGTCGCGCACGCCGGAGCACGAGCTGCTGTCGGACGAATCGCGCCGGATCCTCGAGGCGGCGATCGACCGCCTGCCCGAGCACTACCGCGCGGTGCTGGTGCTGAAAGATGTGGAAGAGCTCTCCAACGAGGAGGTCGCGCAGATCGTCGGTGACACCATCGCCGCGGTGAAGACGCGCCTGCACCGTGCGCGGATGGCCCTGCGCGAGCAGCTCACCCGGTACCTCGGAGCCGGCGCGTGACGTGCCGCGAGGCGATCGACGTCCTCGCCGACTACCTCGATGGCACGATGCCGTCTGACGTCGCCGCCGAGCTGGAGCGCCACCTCGCCGAGTGCGCGCCGTGCCGCGCCTATCTCGCCACGTACCGCAAGACCCGCGAGCTCGGCACGACGGCCGCGCGCGTGGAGATGCCCGAGGAGATGCAGGTGCGTCTGCGCCGATTCCTCATCGACCGACTGCGCGCCGTCTAGGGCCCTTGCTGCCCGCGATAGAATCGTCGAGTGACCCCGCCACACCTGCGCCACAACGTCGTCGCGCTGGGCGCCGATTACGCGCTGTTCATGATCGCGCTGGCGTTCGCCTCGCCGGCCACCGTCCTGCCCGCGTTCGCGGCGTGGCTGGGCGCGCCCAACGTCGTGATCGGCGCGATCCCGGCGGTGATGACGGCCGGCTGGTTCCTGCCGTGCCTGTTCGCGGCGCCCTACACGGAGGGGCTGGCGCGCAAGCTGCCGTTCCTCGTCCGCTGGACGCTCTGGGAGCGCGTGCCGTTCCTCGTGCTGGCGGCGGCGGCGTACTGGATGGCCGAGCGGGCGCCGGGCGCGACGCTGGCCGTCCTTCTCGCGATGCTGCTCATGGTGACCGGCGTCGGCGGGTTGCTGATGCCGGCCTGGATGGACCTGATCGGCCGCGCCGTCCCGATGACGATGCGCGGCCGCTTCTTCGCGGTGACGAGCGTCGTCGCCAGCGTCGGCGGCCTCGGCGCGGGCGCCGTGGCCGCCGACCTGCTCGGGACGCACCGGCCCGCCGTCGCCTACGCGCTCTGCTTTCTGTACGGCGCCGCGTGCCTGCTCCTGTCGTTCGTCGCGCTGGTCCTCGTCCGCGAGCCGGCGCCCGCCACGACGGCCACGGCGACCGAGCCGCTCGGCGCGTATCTGAGGCGCGTGCCGACGCTGCTGCGGCGCGATGCGAACTTCGCCTGGTACCTCGCGGCGCGCGCGCTCGGCGCGGTGAGCGGCATGGGCGCCGCCTTCTACACGGTGTACGCGCTGCGGGCCTGGCAGGCGCCGCCCGCAACCGTGGGACTGTTCACCGTGCTCCTGCTCGCGGGCAGCATCGCGGGCACGCTCGTGCTGGGCTGGCTGGCCGACCGCGCGGGCCACGTCGTGGTCGTGATCACCGGCGTGGCCGCCGCCGCCGCGGCCAACGCGCTCGCGCTCGGCGCGCCGTCGCTGGGCGTGTTCGGCTTCGTCTTCGTGCTCAGCGGCGTGCAGCAGGCCTCTATCAACGTCTCCGGCTTGAACGTCCTGCTGGAGTTCGCGCCGGCGGAGCGCGAGGGGCCGACCTATCTCGGGCTCGGCCAGACGTCGCTGGCGCCGGTGGCCTTCATGGCGCCGCTGGTGGGCGGCCTGCTGGCCGACGTCGCCGGCTTTCCCGTCGTCTTCCTGATCGCGGCGCTGGGCGGGACCACCGCCCTCGCCATGCTGGCGCTGCGCGTGCGCGACCCGCGCCGCACGCGCGCTGTCGCTGCCGAGAGCCGCGCGTGAAGGCGCTGCTGCTCGACCTCGACGACACGCTGCTCGCGTACTCGGCGGGCGTGGACGACTCGTGGGCCCAGGCATGCGGCGCCGCCGCGCTGCCGGTGGAGGCGGCGACGCTCCTGGCCGCGCTGGCGGAGACACGCACGTGGTTCTGGACGGGCGACCCCGCGCGGCACGCGCGCGAGCGGGTGAACATGCTCGGCGCCTGGACCAAGATCGTCGCCGAGGCGCTCGCGCGCTGCGGCTGCGCCGACGAGACGCTGG
>QHSB01000197.1 GCA_003220335.1 Candidatus Rokuibacteriota bacterium | reverse complement strand
GCGTACGAACAGCTCGAAGGTGACCATCGCGGAGACCGGGTTGCCCGGCAGGCCGAAGACCGGCTTGCCGCCGAGCGAACCGAACGTGATCGGCTTGCCGGGACGCATATCCACCTTCCAGAGGTGCAACTCCGCACCCGCGTTGACCAGCGCCTCGCGCACCAGGTCCAGCTCGCCGACGGAGACACCGGCAGACGACACGAGCACGTCGGCCTCCGCGCCCCGCGCGATGCGCTCGGCGATGGCGTCGAGTCGGTCGGGGACGACGCCCAGGTTGAGCGGGACGCCGCCGGTCTCCATGACCTGGGCCATCAGCGCGTAGGTGTTGGAGTTCGGGATCTGCGCCGGCGTCGGCTCCGTTCCGAGGTCGGCGAGCTCGTTGCCCGTCGACAGCACCGCCACGCGCGGCCGGCGGCCCACCGCCACCTGTGTGCGGCCCAAGGTGGCCAAGATTCCGATCTCCGCCGCGCCGATCGCGCGGCCGGGCTCGAGCACCAGATCGCCTTCGCGCACGTCCTCCCCCGCCGGCCGCACGTAGGCGCCCGGCTCGACCGCGCTCCGCAGCGCGATCACCCCGTCGCGCGCGTCGACGTCCTCCTGCGGGATCACCGCGTCGGCGCCGCTCGGCAGCGGCGCGCCCGTGAAGATGCGCACCGCCTCGCCGGCGCCGACCGCGCGCGTCGGCAGGCTGCCGGCGACGACGCGACCGACCACCCGCAGGGTCGCCGAGGGCCGCACATCCGCGGCGCGCACCGCGTAGCCGTCCATGGAGGAGTTCGGCCAGGGCGGGATGCGGCGCGTGGAGCGAATGGGCTCCGCGAGCACGCGGCCGAGGGCGGCGAGCACGTCCACGCGCTCGCTCGGCAGCACGCGCACACGCCCAAGAATCTCGCGCTGCGCTTCTTCGACCGACAACATGCCCGGCAGTGTACTACGCGAGTAGACGCATCCAGTTGAGGCGATCCAGAGGCCCGTCCCGGGTTCCCCGGGGCGGGCCGAACGTGTGGGGGCGTGGGGGCCATTTCGGCCGCCCCACCCTCAATGTGTCGGGTGAGGCAGGTTGAAGACCGGACGCACGCGCTGCATGTAGAGGCGGCGGCTCAGCATGAACAGCGCGAGGAAGCCGAGGGTGACGAGCAGGTCCCGCACCCCGAACGGCAGGCGACTCTGCGCCGAGACGGACGGGAACACGACGAACACACGCTCGAGGAAGATGGCCACGAGCCCCATCAGCGCGATGACGACCAGCGGCGCGTGGCGCTGCGGCGGCCGCCCGGTCAGGCGCTTGACGAGGTACGCGAACGGAATGAGCCAGCCCATGGCGAAGATCACCCAGGCCAGCGTCTGCCATGGCTGCAGGAAGAAGCGGCCCACGAAGAAGCGCGTCTCGACCGGCACGTTGCCGTACCAGATGACCAGGTACTGCGACCAGAAGAAGTACATCCACATGATCGACATCGCGAACTGCAGCTTCGCCACGTCCTGCACGGCCGAGGGCGGGATGGCCGCCAGGCCGCGGGCGTTCGCGCGCACGGTCAGGATGGCGAGCAGGCAGAAGGCCGTGTAGAGCGAGCTCACCGCGAAGTAGCCGCCGAAGAGGCCGCTGTACCAGTGCGGGTCGAGCGACATCACGAGGTCGAAGCCCCACAGCGACACGGTGACGATCCAGAGGAAGAGCAGCAGGGTCGCCAGCCGGTTGCGGTGCACGCGCACGCGCTCGTCGCCGGGGGGCACCGAGTCGCGCAGGATCGCCGCCGCGAACGTGAAGCACACGCCGAAGAGGATGGCGGCGAGAAGCAGCGTGCGTCCGAAGAAGAACGTGGTGTTGAGCCAGGCGGCCTTGACGGCGATCGGGTGCGACACCCACGAGTAGAGAGTGTCGCGGCCGGCGAACAGCACGATCAGCAGCACGAACGACACCGGGAGGAAGCCCACCGTGGTGACGGCGATGCGCCGCACGCTCGGCGACCAGCGCGCCTCGGTGAGCTGCATCATGGCCGCGATGGCGGGGCCGGTCACGGCCAGCGCCGACCAGAAGACCAGGTTCACGAGGTAGATCGACCACGCGGCGGGCGCGTCCGCGGAGCGCGCGCCGAAGACGAAGGCGACGGCGCCCACCGCCGCCAGCACGCCCCAGATCGGCGTCACGGCTTGGCCGCCGTTCGGGCGGCGCCGCCGGCCCGGAGCGAGCGCAGGTAGTTCACGATGTGCCAGGCCTCCTGCGACGAGACCGCTTCGCCGTACGCGGGCATGACGGCGCCGCCGACGACGATGTAGCTGTGCCAGTAGCCGTCCGTCCGCTGGCGCTGGAGATCACCGTTGGTGAGGTCGGGCGGCGGGATGAACTTCGTCGCCACCGGGCCGGACACCCCGCCCTTGGCCTCGGGCCCGTGGCACGGCGTGCAGAACGTCCCGAAGCGGGCACGCCCGATGGCGATCGACTCCGGCGAGGCCTTCAACGGGTTCGGCACCTTCGCCGCCGCGTCGCGCTGCTCCCTCGGAATCACCGCCTCGCCGCCCCGCGGCACCACGCCCGCGGGCATGGAGAAGATCCGCTCGCCCGCCAGGATGCGCGGGGTCTGCGTCATGTCGTGGACCCAGCGATAGGCGATGACCGCGCCCATGAGGCCGGCGGCCGCGCCCACGCAGCCGAGCACGAGGAGAAAGACGTACTTCACGCGCGGACCTCGTCGGCGCCCGCGGCGCGGAGGATCTCGCGCACCGAGCCGCTTCGCTCGGGGGCGCAGTGCACGGCCACGCCGAAGCGGTCGTTGGTGAAGCGCCGGTCGAAGCTGGCGGAGGTCCGCAGGCGCGGCAGCCGTCCCAGCACGATCATGCCGATGACGGTCGCCACGCCGCCGAACAGCACCATCATCTCGAACATGATGACGACGTACGGCGGGCTCACGGGCAGGCCGATGGGCGGCTTGCCGCCGACGAAGAGGCCCCACCGGAGCGAGGTCCACGCGGTCAGGATCCACGCCGCCGCGAGGCCCGCGAGGCTGCCCAGGAGCGTGAAGATCCGCACGCGGCTCACGGGCCGGTCGCGCTCCAGCACGTCCTCGATCTCGTGCACCGGCACCGGCGTGTACACCGTGAGGTCGTGGTAGCCCTTCGCGCGCAGCTCCTCGAGCGCGCGGACTGTGGTGTCCACGTGGGCGAAGACGCCGAGGACGGTCTCAGTGGTGGCCGCCATGCGCCGCTTCCTTCATCGGAGGTGGCAGGGTCTCCTTCACCTCGACCACCGAGAGCGAGGGCATCACCTTGATGAAGCCGAGGAACAGGAGGAAGAACCACGCGAAGCTGCCGATGATGATCGTGGAGTCCGTCACCGTGGGCACGTAGATACCCCAGGTGTACGGATAGAAGTCGTGCCCTAAAGAAGGAACGATGATGTTGAAGCGCTCAAACCACATTCCAATCAACACGAGAATCGACACCACGTAGAGGATCACCGGGCTCGTCCGCGCCTTCTTCCAGAACAGGATGAGCGGCGACACGCAGTTGCAGAAGTACATCGTGAAGAGCGCCCACCAGTACGTGCTCGTCAGCCTCCAGAACAGCGAGGCCTTCTCGATGTGCTCGCCGCTGTACCACGAGGTGAACAGCTCGCACGCGTAGAAGTACGTCAGCACGAGGCCGGTCACGAGGATCAGCTTGGCCATCATATCGAGGTGCCGGTCGGTGACGTATGCCCGGAGGTCGAAGAAGTGGCGCATCGGCAGCACGAGGATCAGGACCATCGCGAAACCCGAGAAGATGGCACCGTCGACGAAGAACGGGGCGAACAGCGTCGAGTGCCAGCCGGGGACGAGCGCCATCGCGAAGTCCCACGACACCACACTGTGCACCGAGAGCACGAGGGGCGTCGCGAAGGCGGCCAGCAACCCGTAGGCGCGGCGGTAATGCCGCCACTGGCTGTCGGAGCCCTCCCAGCCGAGCGAGA
>QHSB01000196.1 GCA_003220335.1 Candidatus Rokuibacteriota bacterium | reverse complement strand
ACGGCGACGAAGTAGCGCAGGTGCCGCAATTCCATGCCTTTTGAGTATAAGCGATCCATAGAACTATGCATTGGATGTGGGGCGGCCGGCGGCGTACTCATGGGAGCGTGATGCAGGCCACGTCCTGGGACCCCGCGCAGTACCTCCGCTGGAGCGATCACCGGCTCCGCCCCGCGGTGGACCTCCTCCAGCGCGTGCCCCTGGCGAGTCCGGCGCGCGTGGTGGACCTGGGCTGTGGCACCGGCAACGTGACTGCGCTGCTGCGCGCGCGCTGGCCGCACGCGCGCGTGACGGGCGTCGACGCCTCAGGGACGATGCTGGAGCGCGCGCGCGCCTCCGATCCCGGCGTCGACTGGCGGCAGGCCGACGTCGGCACCTGGGCGCCGCCGGCGCCGGTCGACGTCCTCTTCTCCAACGCCACCCTGCACTGGCTCGACGACCACGCCGCCCTGTTCCCGCGGCTGCTGACGCTGGTGGCGCCCGACGGCGCGCTGGCCGTCCAGATGCCGCGCAACTTCGGCGAGCCCTCGCACACGTCGATCTACGAGGTCGCGCGCGAGGGGCGGTGGCGCGCGCGGGTCGAGCCGCTGATCCGGCCGGAGCCGTGCAAGCCGCCGGAGTACTACTGGGACCTGCTCGCGCCGCGCGTGCGCGCGCTCGACGTCTGGGAGAGCGTCTACACGCAGGCGCTCACCGGCGACAACCCGGTGGCCGACTTCGTGAAGGGCTCCTGGCTGAAACCGTTCCTCGACGCGCTCGACGGCGCCGAGCGCGCGGCCTTCGAGCACGCGTATCGCACGCGGGTGGCGCGCGCCTACCCGCCGCGCGCGGACGGGACGACGCTGTTTCCGTTCCGCCGGCTGTTCATCGTGGCGCGATGCTGAGCGCCGTCGCCTTGACCGCTTCAGCGCGGCGCGTTAGAGTTGTCCGTCATTTACGCCGCCTCCCTCGGAGCTTGGAGGGGGGCGCTCTTTTGCTCGCGAATAGGGAGGCCCCGATGTCCGCGCAGATCAGGTCGCTCTACGCCTCCATGCCCGACCGTCTCGTCCGCGCCCGCAAGAAGTTCGGCCGGCCCCTCACGCTGAGCGAGAAGATCCTCGTCGCGCATTGCCACGACTTCGAGACGCAGGAGTGGCAGCGCGGCAAGGCGATCCTCCGCCTGCGCGTGGACCGCGTGGCCCTGCAGGACGTGACGGGCCAGATGGCGATCTTCCAGTTCATGATGTCGGGCCGCAAGCGTGTGGCGGTGCCGTCGACGATCCACTGCGACCACCTCATCCGCGCGGAGAGCGGGGCCGCCGAGGATCTCACGCGCGCCGTCAACGAGAGCGCCGAGGTCTACAACTTCATTCGCTCCGCGGCGCGCAAGTACGGCCTCGGGTTCTGGCGGCCGGGCTCCGGGATCATCCACGAGGTCGTGCTGGAGAATTACGCGACGCCGGGCACGCTGATGATCGCCGCCGACTCGCACACGCCGAACGCGGGCGGGCTCGGCATGCTGGCCATCGGCGTTGGGGGCGCGGACTGCGGCGAGGCGATGGCGGGGCTGCCGTGGGAGGTGCTCCATCCCATGCTGATCGGCGTCCACCTCACCGGCAAGCTCTCGGGCTGGACGGCAGCCAAGGACGTCATCACCTATCTCTGCACGCTGCTGACCGTGAAGGGCGGCACCAACAAGATCCTCGAGTACTTCGGCCCGGGTGCTCAGTCGATCAGCGCCACCGGCAAGGCCACCATCTGCAACATGGGCGCCGAGCTCGGCGCCACGACCTCGATCTTCCCGTTCGACCCGCGCATGGCCGCCTACCTGCGCGCCACCGATCGCGCCGACGTGGCCGCGCTCGCCGAGGAGTTTCGCGAGCACCTCGTGGCGGATCCGGAGACGGCGGACAATCCGGCGGCGTTCTACGACGAGCTGGTCGAGATCAACCTCGACACGCTGGAGCCGCACGTGGTGGGGCCGCACTCGCCCGACCGCGGCCGGGCCATCGGCAAGCTCGCCGGCGAGGTGCGCGAGAACGCGTGGCCCGCGCAGATCACCAACGCGCTCATCGGCTCGTGCACGAACTCGTCGTACGAGGACATGCGCCGCGCCGCCCACGTGGCCATGCAGGGGCTCAAGGCGGGGTTGAAGGCGAAGGCCACGTTCCTCATCACGCCGGGCTCCGATCGCATCTACCAGACGATCAAGCGCGACGGCCTGATCGACACGTTCGAGAAGATCGGCGGCACCGTGCTCGCCAACGCGTGCGGCCCGTGCATCGGCCAGTGGAAGCGCACGGACGTCGGGCCGAACCAGAAGAACGCCATCGTGTCATCCTTCAACCGCAACTTTCCCGGCCGCAACGACGGCTCGCAGGAGACGCTGTCCTTCATCACGAGCCCGGACGTGGTCACGGCGCTGGCCTTCGCGGGCACGCTCGAGTTCAACCCGCTGACGGACACGCTGACGGCGCCGAACGGCGAGCGCGTGCGCTTCACGGCGCCCGAGGGCGAGGAGCTGCCGCGGCAGGGTTTCGCGCGCGGCGCGGAGGGCTACGAGGAGCCCGCGGCCGACCCCGACTCGGTGAAGATCGAGATCCCCGAGAACAGTGAGCGCCTTCAAGTGTTGGGGCCGTTCGTGGCGTGGGACGGCAAGGATTTCATCGACCTGCCGATCCTCGTCAAGACCAAGGGCAAGACGACGACGGACCACATCTCGCCGGCGGGACCGTGGCTGCGCTTCCGCGGCCATCTCGACAAGATCAGCGACAACATGTTCCTCGGCGCCACCAACGCCTTCACTGGCGAGACGGGCAAGGGCGTCCATCCGCTGACCGGCGCCACCAGCCAGCCGTTCGCAAAGATCGCGCGCGATCTCAAGGCGGCCGGCGTGCAGTGGATCGTCGTCGGCGACGAGAACTACGGTGAGGGGAGTAGCCGCGAGCACGCGGCGATGTCGCCGCGCTACCTCGCCTGCGCCGCCGTCATCGTGCGCTCCTTCGCGCGGATCCACGAGACCAATCTGAAGAAGCAGGGCGTGCTGCCGCTGACCTTCGCCGACCCTGCGGACTACGACAAGTTCGAACAGGGCGACCGCGTGTCGATCACCGGTCTCTACACGCTCGAGCCCGGCAAGGCGGTCACCGTGCAGATCAAGAAGGCCGACGGCCGGGTGGTCACCATCCAGGCCCGGCACAGCATGACGCGTGAGCAGATCGCCTGGTTCCGCGCGGGCTCCGCGCTGAACGCCGGTGAGGTCATCGATCCGACGACCGGCGCGCCGGCGAAGATGGAAGAAGTGCATCTGGAGCCCGGCGACACGAAGGCGAAGCCAGGAAGAAAGGACGTCTGATGGCAGGCAAGGTCACGATCCCGAAGGGCGAGAAGATCACCGTCGACCACGGCAAGCTGCGCGTGCCGGACAACCCGATCATCGCCTTCATCGAGGGCGACGGCACCGGGCCCGACATCTGGCGGGCGTCGGTCCGGGTCCTCGACGCCGCCGTGGAGCAGGCCTACCACGGCCGGAAGAAGATCGCCTGGGCGGAGACGTACGCGGGGGAGAAGGCGGCCAAGGTCTACGGCAAGGACTGCCCGCCGAACCTGCTGCCCGAGGAGACGCTCGACGTCATCCGCGAATACCTGGTGGCCATCAAAGGCCCGCTCACCACGCCCATCGGCGAGGGCTTCCGCTCGCTCAACGTGACGCTGCGGCAGGTGCTCGACCTCTACGTCTGCCTGCGCCCGGTGAAATACTTCCAGGGCGTGCCCTCGCCGGTGAAGCGGCCGGACAAGGTGGATATGGTGATCTTCCGCGAGAACACCGAGGACATCTACGCGGGCATCGAGTGGGAGCAGGGGACGCCGGAAGCCAAGAAGGTCGTCGACTTCCTCCAGAAGGAGATGAAGGTCACCAAGATCCGCTTCCCGAACACGTCCTCGATCGGCATCAAGCACGTGTCCAAGGAAGGCAGCGAGCGGCTCATCCGCGCGGCCATCCGCTACGCCGTCGAGAACAACCGCAAGAACGTGACCCTCGTGCACAAGGGCAACATCCAGAAGTACACCGAGGGCATGTTCATGAAGTGGGGCTACG
>QHSB01000195.1 GCA_003220335.1 Candidatus Rokuibacteriota bacterium | reverse complement strand
CGCCGGCGTCGATCTCCGTCACATAGAGGGCGCGGCCTTGCCCGACGCCGAGCCCGCGCCGCTGACCGACCGTGTAGCCGGCGATGCCGGCGTGCGTGCCGAGCACGCGGCCCTCACCGTCGACGATCGGGCCAGGCCGGAACATGTCCGGATCCCGGCGGCGCAGGAAACCGCGATAGTCGTCGTCGGGCACGAAGCAGATCTCCTGGCTCTCCGGCTTGTCGGCCGTGACGAGGCCGAGTCGGCGCGCGTGCGCGCGGACCTCGTCCTTGTCGAGATCGCCGACGGGAAAATGCGCCGCTGC
>QHSB01000194.1 GCA_003220335.1 Candidatus Rokuibacteriota bacterium | reverse complement strand
CCATGTTCAGGACGTAGTACGGGATGCCGAGCTCGCGCGCGACGCGGCGCGCGTCGTCCACCGCCTCGCTGCCGCAGCACGAACCGAAGCGCCGCGCCGGATCGTCGGAGTCCTTCCACGGCCAGACACGCATGGTGACCCCGATCACCTCGAAGCCGCGCTCGACGAGGAGCGCCGCCGCGACCGACGAGTCCACGCCTCCGGACATGCCGACGACGATGCGAGAGGACATCGGCTTGATGATACTAGGCGCGCCCGCCCAGCAATTCGGCGAGCCGCTCGAGCTCCTCGGCGTTGGCGTAACCGATCTCGATCGTGCCGGTGCGCTCGCTGCCGCGGATCCGCACGCGCGTCATGAGCGCGCGCTGCAGCGTTGCCTCGACGGCCGCCAGCTCGGCCGACCGCTTGCGCGGCGGCTTGGAGCGCCGGACCGTGCCGCGCGCCGCCTCGACGGCCCGCGCGGACTGCTCGGCCGCCCGCACCGTCCACGAGTGCGCGAGGATCTCGTCGCGCAGGCGCATCTGATCGGCCTCGCTCGACAGCGAGAGCAACACGAGCGCGTGTCCCATCGTGAGCCGGCCGCCGCGCAGGTCGGCCTGGATCGGCTCGGGCAGCCGCAGCAGCCGCAGGGCGTTGGCGACCGAGGAGCGATCGAGGCCGACTCGCCGCGCGAGCTCTTCCTGCGTCCAGCCGAACTGCGCGAGCAGCTTCTGATAGGCCTCGGCCTCCTCCATCGGATTCAGATCCTCGCGGAGGAGGTTTTCGACCAGGGCAATCTCGAGGCTCTGCGCATCGGTCGCATCCCGCACGACAGCAGGAATACGCGTCAGACCGGCCTGGCGCGCGGCCCGCCAGCGCCGTTCACCGGCAATCAGCTGATAACTGTCTCCGTGGCGGCGCACGACGATTGGCTGAATCACGCCGGAGGTCTGGATCGATGCCGCGAGCTCGTTCAAGGCCTTGGAATCAAAGAGCTTTCTTGGTTGGTTCGGGTTGACGTGAATCTGGTCGACCGGGATATCGCTCGTCGCTTCGTCCGTCCCCGGCATCGAGGACAGCAGCGCATCGAGACCCCGCCCGAGGCCGCGCTTATTCATGTCGGATCACCTCGCGAGTGAGATCGAGGTAGGCGATCGAGCCGTTGGAGCGCAGGTCGTGCAGCATCACCGGCCTGCCGTGACTGGGCGCCTCGGTGAGCCGGACGTTGCGCGGGATCACAGTCTCGAATATTTCGCCCGGAAAGTAGCGATGCACTTCGTCGCGGATCTGCAGCGCCAGCGAGGTACGCCCGTCGAACATCGTGAGCACGATGCCCTCGATCGCCAGACGTGCGTTCAACCGCTCGCGGACGAGCTTCACCGTCTTCAGGAGGTGCGTCAGCCCTTCGAGCGCGTAGAACTCGCACTGGAGGGGCACGAGCACGCGGTCCGCGGCCGCCAGCGCGTTGATCGTCAGTAGCCCGAGCGACGGCGGACAATCGATCACGATGTAGCTGTAGGAGTCCACGATCGGCCGAATCGTGTCGGCGAGGCGGTGCTCGCGCCGCTCGAGTGCGACCAGCTCGATCTCGGCGCCGACGAGGTCGATGTCTGAGGGCACGAGGCGCAGATCGGGGACCACGGTGTCCCGGATGGCCTTCTCGAGAGGCTCCGATCCGAGCAGCACGTGATAGATCGTCGGGTAGAGTTCGGCCTTCGGAATACCGAGCCCCGTCGTGGCGTTGCCCTGAGGATCGAGGTCGATCAGTAGCGTCGGGCGGGCCGCCAGCCCCAGCCCGGCGGCCATGTTCACAGCGGTTGTCGTCTTCCCGACGCCGCCCTTCTGGTTCACCACGGCGATGGTCTTGGCGCTCAAACTCCTGCCTTGTTGTGTTTATCGTGCAACATGGATCGTCATATGACGAGGCTCATTGTTTATCGTCAAACACTAGGCCAGACGGACCCCTGAGGTCAAGGGACCCGATAAACCCAGAAAAGCCGCCGGCCCCGGGGTCCGTCCACCTCCCGCCATGAGCCGGTCGGGGTCTGTCGGCTCTTCGGCGGTCCGGTGGCGATGACGACGCCTCCCGGTCGGAGCATCGCGGTCGCAGTAGCGGAAAACGTCGTCGGATCGCCGGCACAGCGCATGACGATCGCGTCGAAGTCACCGGGGCGCTGTGCGCGCATCGTCTCGAGCCGCGCGTTGACGACCTCGCACTCGCGGAGCGCGAGCTCGCGCACCACGGCTGAGAGGAACGAGACGCGTTTGGCGCGTGCCTCGAGGAGCGTGACTGCCGTATCCGCGAGGACGATCTTGATCGGGACTCCGGGCACGCCGGCGCCAGAGCCGACGTCCAGGACCCTTCGCACGCCCGACGGCAGCAGTCTCACGAACAGCAGGCTGTCGAGCAGGATGTGATCGACGACCCAGTCGGGGTCTGTCGAGCCGACGAGGCGTTGGCTTCGTTGCCACTTTTCTAACAATTGCAAGTATTTGTGGAACAGATCGGCTTCGTGTTCGCTGAGGGGACGGCCGAGGATCGCCGCGGCGCCGGTTCGCAGCCGCTCAGGCGCGAGAACCGTTCTTGATCTCGCGTGCGCCGACGGCGGGCGTCTTCGGACGGTTCATCGACCACTGCTGCGCGATCTGGAGCACGTTGGACACGGTCCAGTACAGAACGAGCCCCGACGGCAGGTTCAGGAACATGATCGTGAAGAACACCGGCATGATCAGCATCACCTTCGCCTGTGCGGGATCGCCCGAAACCGGCGTCATCTTCTGCTGCACGAACATCGTGACGCCCATCACCAGCGGCAGGATGTAGAGCGGATCGATGTCGGCGAGATTACAGATCCACAGCGACTCCACCCACGACGCGCCCATCGCGTGCAACGCGCGCGCGACCGGGCGCAGGAAGTCGAAGCAGAGGAACGGCGCGTTCTGGAGCTCGGCGGAATTCGCGACGGCGAGGTAGAGCGCGTAGAAGATCGGGATCTGCGGCAGCATGGGCAGGCAGCCGCCGACGGGATTGACGCCGTGCTTGCGATAGAGCTCCATCGTCTCGCGCTGCACGCGCTGCGGATCGCTCTTGTACTTGCTGCGGAGCGCGTTGATCTGCGGCTGCAGCGTCTGCATCGCCTTCATCGAGCGCATGCTCCAGACGGTGAGCGGATAGAAGACCACCTTCGACAGCACGGTGAGGAGAATGATGGCGACGCCATAGTTGTGCACGCCGGCGTAGAGCCAGTTCATCAGCGCCAGGATCGGCACCGCGAAGTACTTCATCGGCAGCCCATGGCACTCGAGGGGCAGGGGAAACCCGCCGAAGTTGATCGTGTCGTCCAGTTGCGCCTCGCGCAGCCGCTTGTACTCCTTCGGGCCGATGAAGACGATGAACGCGCCCTCCCACGCGGCGCCGGGCGCGATCGTCGGCGCCGCACGCAGGCCGATCGCCGTGCGCAGCGGCGTCGCGGGCTTGACCTTCGCGTCGGCCGGCTTGGGGTCGGAGGTCGTGAAGATCTCGAAGCCCGTCGTCCGCGCGATGAGCGCGGCGGTGTACCAGCTGCTGCCGAGCGCGATCCAGTCTCCGGGCGCCGCCTCCTTCTCGATCTGCTCACCGTTCTTCGCGGGACCCAGGACGGTGCTCATGCAGCGGTACTCCCAGCCGGGATGCGCGAGGTCGTCGGTGTAATGTGTCGTGCCCCCCGCGTGCACCGCGATCGTCGTCGGATGCTGCCCCAGGAACTTCGCCGTCTTGCCTTCCCATTCCTGCAGAGTCGTCCACGGGAAGGCGAGCGCGGCCTGGCGCGCCACGCCGCCGGCGTTCTCGAGGCGAAGCGTCGTCTCGATCATGTACGTGTCGGCGTGGAAGGTGAGCGTCTTGCGCACGCGGAGTCCACCGACCTCGCCCGTGAGCACGAGCTCGCCCGTCGGCTGCTGGGGTCCGAGCCTCAGGTCGGTTGTGGAGAGCTCCATCGGCACCGGCGTCGTGTGGCCAGGCGGCCCGGAGACGAGACCGCCGGGCCCCAATTCCCCCACGATGACCATCGGCTTGGGACCCCGATACTCCAGGATCAGCTCCTGGAGCTTGCCGCCCTCGCTACTGACGACGGCGCGATAGAGCGGAGTGACGACCGTGGCGAGCCGCTGCGGTGGGCGCGTCCGCTGAGCACTGGGCGTCGCGGGAGCCGCGGTCGGAGCCAGTTTTTGTTCGTCTTTCCGCGCAGTTTCAGGTCTCGCTGCCGGCTCCGGCTTGGCGGGGACCGGCTGCGCCGGCTCCTTGCCGGCCTGCTGCGCATCGGGCCTGGTTGGTGACGGCGCCTCCGGAGTGGACGGGAAGAGAAAGTACTGGCCGGCGAAGAACACCAGCGCCATCAGGACGGCCGCCAGGACCGCGCGCTTCTCCATGCTCACGTCGCTCGTCGCCTCGTCGGGGGGGGATCCCAGCCGCCCGGGTGAAAGGGATGACACCGCGCCAGCCGCCACGCCGCCAGCACCAACCCGCGCGCCAATCCGTGCTCGATGAGCGCGACCCGCGCGTACTCCGAACACGTCGGCGCGAACCGGCAGCCGCCCGGGAGCAGGGGAGACACCGCGCGCTGGTAGACGACCACCACACCGGCCATGAGCCGGCCGAGCACGCTCACGCGAGCCTCGGACCAGGAATCGCGGCGAGCGCCTGCCGCATCTGTCCAAGCAGCGTCGCGAACGGCTCGCGCAGGACCGCGGGCCGCCCGATCACGACGAGCGCCGCGTGTGCGGGCGCGGCGTCGCGCGCGGCTCGGTAGGCCTCGCGCAGTCGCCGGCGCGCACGATTGCGCTGGACGGCGAGCCGCAGCTGGCGACTCACTGCGAACCCGACCCGCGTGGATTCGGTCGATTCTCGCCAAAGCACGATGAGCGAAGGACGGTCGATCCGCTTGCCCCGCTGGAAGAGCGCCTGGAATTCGGCGCTGGTGGTCAGTCGCTGGCGTCGAGAGAGGCCACCGCTCAGACGGTCAGCCGTTTGCGGCCTTTCGCGCGACGGCGCTTCAACACCTTGCGTCCGCCCTTGGTCTTCATACGCTCGCGAAACCCGTGAGTCTTGGCCCGGCGGCGCCGATTGGGTTGAAACGTCCGCTTCATCGAGCAGTTCTCCCTTCCGATCGTTGAACCGACACAGTGTAGGCACGCACTCGAAAGCAGTCAACCAACGAACGCGCTTGCGACGTCGCGAAACGCCGTGCTAACGTGCGGGCTCCGTGATTGGCTGGTCGTGAGGTTGCGTGGTTCTACGTGCTCCGTTTGGGCCGGTGGTCCCGGCACGGATACTCCTATCGGACAAGGCGCTCAACGGCTATCCACACCTGTGGATAACTCTGTGTGTAAGTGAGGGGTTGACCTGTGCTGGATAGCCTTTGGGGCCGTCTGCTCGACGCCATCGCCCACAAGCTTCCCCCGGCTGTCATCGATCAATGGGTGCGCCCGTGCCGCCTCCTCGCGGTCGAAGGCGATCACCTCAAGGTTGGTGCGCCGAACACATTCTCACGGGACTGGCTGATCCAGCATCATTTTCAGGCGCTCCAGGTCGCGGCCCAGACCGTGGTCGGCGGGCAGCCGCGGATCACGATCGTCGTCGATGAGACCGCCGAGCAGGCCGCCTCCGGCGACGCGCCGCCGCCGCCCCTCGCGGCGCGCCCGGGCGGCGGTTCGACGGAGGGGCTGAATCCGCGCTACACCTTCGACACTTTCGTCGTCGGGTCCTCGAACCAGTTTGCTCAGGCCGCCTGTCAGGCGGTGGCCGAGCTGCCCTCGAAGGCCTACAACCCCCTCTTCATCTACGGCGGAGTCGGCCTGGGCAAGACGCATCTCCTGCACGCCGTCGGCTACCAGAGCGCGAAGCTCTTCCCGGGAATGATCGTCGTCTACATCACCTCCGAGCGGTTCACCAACGAGCTGATCAACGCGATCCGCTACGACCGCACGGCGGAGTTTCGGGGGCGCTACCGGAACGTCGACCTCCTGCTCATCGACGACATCCAGTTCATCTCCGGCAAGGAGCGCACGCAGGAGGAGTTCTTCCACACGTTCAACACCCTCTACGAGTCGCGCAAGCAGATCATCGTCTCGAGCGACTCGACGCCGAAAGACATCCCGGAGATCGAGGAGCGCCTGCGCTCGCGGTTCGAGTGGGGCCTGATCGCCGACATCCAGCCGCCGGACTTCGAGACGCGCGTGGCCATTCTCAAGAAGAAGGCCGCCCTCGAGCGCGTACGCCTCGCCGACGACGTCGCGTATCTCATCGCGAGCCGCGTGAAGTCCAACATCCGCGAGCTCGAGGGCTCGCTGACGCGCATGATCGCCTTCTGCGCCCTGACCGGGCGGGACATGTCGGTCGACCTCGCGCAGGAGGTGTTGGGCGAGCTCTGGGGTGAGGAAGAGAAGATCATCACGATGGAGCAGATCCAGCGCAAGGTGGCCGAGGCCTACGGGATCAAGCTCTCGGACCTCAAGGCCAAGAACCGCACGAAGGCGGTGGCCTTCCCGCGCCAGATCGCGATGTATCTCGCGCGGCAGCTGACCCACGCCTCGCTGTCCGAGGTGGGCCGCGCCTTCGGCGGCAAGGACCACACGACCGTGCTGCACGCGGTGGACAAGATCCAGGTCTTGCTGCAGGAAGACCCCAAGCTTCGCAAGGCAATCGACGGACTTATCCAGGGCATCACCCTGTGATCCACCGCGCTCCCCGCGCTCTCCACAGCCGTTTCGCAGGAGGCGACCGCCAAAACGCCCCGCGGCCATCGGTGCTTACCTCGAATTCGCTCCGTCCACACCGCTCGGCTCCTGCT
>QHSB01000044.1 GCA_003220335.1 Candidatus Rokuibacteriota bacterium | reverse complement strand
GCTGGAGGCCGTTCGGCTGTTGTCGAACTTCGAGACGACGAGCCAGAAGCTCATGCAGATCCTGCTCGTCGGCCAGCCCGAGCTGCGCGACAAGCTGAACCTGCCGGAGCTGCGCCAGCTCAAGCAGCGCGTGGGGCTCCGCTGCCACATCGCGGCCCTCAGCCCCGAGGAGACGCGCCAGTATATTCGCCACCGCCTGCGCATCGCGGGCGCGACCGACGCCGGCATCTTTTCCGACGCCGCCATCCAGAAGATTTCCGACTACAGCCAGGGAACGCCGCGCGTCATCAACATCGTCTGCGACCATTGCCTGCTGTCCGGCTACGCCGACAGCAAGCGGCGCATCGACGCCGGGATCGTGCAGGAAGCCGTCGAGTACCTCGAGGAAGGCGAGCGTCGCGAGTGGAAGACGCGACGCAGCGTCAGTCTCGTGCCGAGCAACGGCGCCCTCTGGGCGGCGCGCTCGGGCGTGGCCCTCCTCGTGGTGATGATCATCTTTCTGCTGGCGTTCGCCGCGAATGCGCTGGGCTGGCTCGCCGCAATGCCCGGCGGCACCCATCCCTAGGGAGGACAGGCCGTGAGCAAGTTCTTCAAGGCCCTCGAGAAGGTCGAGCAGGAGCGCGAGCCGGTGGTCGCCACCGCCGCGCCGGCCGCCGAGCCGGCGGTCGAGCCGGTCATCGAGCCGCGCCGCGAAACGCCGCGGCCCGAGCCACGACGTCCGGAGCCGCGTCCCGAACCCAAGCCGGAGCCCGCGCGCGTGGAGCCGAAGCCCGAGCCCCCGCACCGCGAGCCGCCCCGGCCGGATCCGGCGCCCGTCGCCGCGCCCGCGGTCGAGTCCCCCTTCCAGCGCCGTCCCGTGCCGACGCCGACGGCCACGCCGGTGCCCGCGCCCATCTACGGCGCGCCGGTGCGCGAGAACGGCACCACCTTCGGGCGTCGGGGCTTCACCTGGCAGATCGACGGCGACGGCGACGGCGAGCAGGGTCAGCTCGACGACCATCTCGTCAGCCTGCTCGAGCCCACGAGCCACGCGGCCGAGCAGTACCGCGCGGTGCGGCTGGCCATCGAGACGTTCCGCCACGAGCGCGGCACGCGCACGGTGGCCATCACCAGCCCGGGCCGGGGCGACGGCCGGACGATCACGGCGCTCAATCTGGCGGGCGCGCTCGCCCAGGCGCCCGACGCGCGCGTCGTCCTCGTGGAGGCCGACCTGCGTCACCCGGCGGTGGGACGCGCCCTCGGCGTGCCGTCGGCGCGCGGGCTGTCGACCTACCTGCTCGACGCGACCATGGGCGTGGACGCCATCATCGCGCGGCCGAGCGGCGTGGCCTTCGCCGTCGTCCCCGCCGGCACCGCCTCGTCGATGCCGTACGAGCTGCTGAAGTCGCCGCGCCTGGCGAGCCTGCTCGCCGCGCTCCGCGACCGGTTCGACTACGTCGTGCTCGACACGCCGCCCGTGCTGCCGTACCCCGACGTCGGCATCCTGCGCGACCTCGTGGACGGCTTCGTGGTCGTCGTGCGCGCCAACCGCACGCCGCGCGAGATGCTGCGCGACTGCATGAACGTCGTCGGCCGCCAGCGCGGCCTGGGCGTCATCTTCAACGACGACGAGAGAAGCACGCTGACCACGGTCGCCGACGACGAGTCGTCGTGGCGGCGCCTCGTGCCGCGGACGCTCGGGGGCCGGGTTGCCTGAGACGGTCGTCAATGCACTGACCGTCGACGTCGAGGAGTATTACCACGGCTACGAGTTCGAAGCCGCCCTCGGCGTCGACGATCTTCAGCGCCTGCCCAGCCGCGTGGCGGGACAGACCGAGCGCCTGCTCGACCTGCTCGACGCCCACCGTGCGCGCGGCACCTTCTTCACGCTCGGCGTGGTGGCGCAGCGCCAGCCGCGCCTCGTCCGCTCGATCGTGGAGCGCGGGCACGAGATCGCCAGCCACGGCTGGGACCACACGCCCGTCTACCGGCTGGGACCGGCGGGCTTCCGCGCCGACGTCCGGCGCGCCAAGCACGCGGTGGAGCAGGCGGCGGGCCGCCTCGTGCGCGGCTACCGCGCGCCGAACTACTCGATCCGGCGCGACACGCCGTGGGCGTTCGGCGTGCTCGTCGAGGAGGGCTTCATCTACGACTCCTCCATGTACCCCGTCGTCCACGACCGCTACGGCTTCCCCGACGGGCCGCGCTTCCCTCACGTCGCGCAGAACGTCGAGGGCATCGACTTCTGGGAGGTGCCGGTCGGCACCGCGCGCTGCGCCGGCGTGAACCTGCCCCTCGGCGGCGGATTCTTCCGGCTGTTCCCGGCCGCCCTCGTTCACGGCGCGCTGGCCAGCGTCAACGCTCGCGAGAAGCGACCGGTCGTCTTCTACATGCATCCGTGGGAGCTCGATCCCGACCAGCCGCGGCCGCCGATGACGTTCGTGCAGCGGTTCCGTCACTACACCGGCCTGGCGACCGCGGAGCGCAAGCTCGCCGCTCTGCTCGCCGCGTTTTCCTTCGGCTCGATCGAGACGGTCTTCGAAGAGGTTCGCCCGGCCCGTCGGGTCGCGGCGCGGGCCTCATAACCCATGCGGGTCCTGTTCGTCACGCCACGGCTGCCCTACCTGCCGTGCCACGAGGCCGCGCGTCTCGCGGCCTCGCACCTCGTCGACCACCTCGTGAGCCACCACACGGTCGCGATCGTCGCGGCGACGGGCGGCGGGGACACCCCCGCCCGGCGCGGCTGGCTCGCCTCGCGCGCGGCGGTCGTCGAGACGGTGCCCGGTGGCCGCTGGCGGCGCGCGCTGTCCGGCCGCCCCGCCGACGCCCTCGGCGCGCTGGATCGCCTGGTCCGCTGGGTCGCCACCGGGTTCGCGCCGGACGTGATCCACCTCGAGGACGCGCTGCTCGCGCCGCTGGCGCGGGGGACCGCGGCGCCGACGGTGCTCGCCTGCCACGAGTCCGCGACCCTGCGCGCACGCGACGTTCGCCGGGCGGGCAGCTCGGCGTGGCGTCGGCTCGCCGCGCGCCTCGACGAGCGCGTGGAGACGACGTGGGCGCGCACGTGGTTCGGCGCGGCCACCGCCTGTGTGGTCGAATCCGAGGACGATCGCCGTGCGCTTGCCGAGCACGTGGCGCTCGAACGCGTCGAGGTCATCCCCGCGGGGATCGACGACGCCAAGCACGCCTACCGGCGTAGCGGCGAGCCCTGGCGCCTCGTCTTCACCGGCGATCTCTCCGCCCCGCGCGACGTGGAGGCCGCGCGTCGCCTGGCCGGCGCGATCCTGCCGCGCGTGCGCCGCGACGTGCCCCGGGCCGAGCTGCTGTTGGCCGGCACCGACGGCACCGCCGACGCCGCGCGCGCGCTCGGGGCCCTGCCCGGCGTGCGCGTCACCGGCAGCCTCGGGGACCTGCGCGCCAGCGTCTGGGGCGCCGCCGTGTACGTGAGCCCGCTCGACGCCGGCTTCGGCCGCACGGCGCGCCTGCTCGAGCCGATGGCACTCGGCACGCCGGTGGTCGCCTCGCCCCCGACGCTGTCGGGGCTGCCCGGCGTGGTGGCGGGCCAGCACGTGCTCAGCGCCGAGAGCGACGAGGAGTTCGCGAGCGCGATCCGGCGCCTGCTGCGCGAGCCGCTGCTCGCGAACACCCTCGCGCGCACCGCGCGCCAGCTCGTCGAGCGTCGCTTCACGTGGCGCACGGTGGCCGAGCGCTACGAGACCCTCTACGCGCGACTGGCGCCGGCGCCGGCGGTGCAGGCCACCGCGTGAGCGCGCCCTTCGTCGTCGGCGTGGCGGGAGGGAGCGGCAGCGGCAAGACCGCGCTCTGCCGCGCGCTGGCCGGGGGGCTGGGCCCCGAGCGCGTGGCGATGCTCTGCCACGACGCGTACTACCGCGACCGCAGCGAGCTGCCGGCCGCCGAGCGCGCGGCGCTCAACTACGACGTGCCCGACGCGCTCGACACGCCGCTGTTCCTCGAGCACCTGCGCGCGCTACGCGCGGGGCTGCCCGCGCGGCCGCCGCGCTACTGCTTCAGCACGCACCGGCGCATCGGCGAGGACGCCGTCGTCGAGCCCCGGCCGGTGCTGCTGGTGGAGGGGATTCTCTTGCTGCACGAGGCCCAGGCGCGCCGGCTGCTCGACCTGGCGCTGTTCCTCGACGTGCCCGACGAGGTGCGCCTGGCCCGGCGCATCGCGCGCGACACGAGCGAGCGCGGACGCACCCACCGCTCGGTGCTCTCGCAGTTCGAGGCCACCGTGCGCGGCGCCCACGCCGCCTACGTCGAGCCGACCAAGGCCTTCGCCGACCTGGTGCTGCTCAACGTCGGGCGTGTGGACCGCGTGGCGGAAACGGCGGCCGGCGTCGTCCGCGAGCGGCTCGCGCGCCGCCGCGTGGTGGAGGCCGCGTGATCCCCGCCACCTTTCAGCTCTGCCGCAACGCGCAGCACGAGGGCGCGGTCCGCCGCGTCGTCGACGGCTGCGCCGGCTTCCTGGCCGATCGCCTACCCGGCAAGCTCGTGGGGCTGGTGCTCACCGGCAGCTTCTCGCGCGGCGAAGGCACGGTGCTGGCCGTGAACGGGCACCTCCGCGTGCTCGGCGACATCGAGTTCCTCGTGGTCGTGCCGCGCATGACCGACTATCGCGCGCTGCGCCGCCGCGCCAACGACTGGGGCCGCGAGGCGAGCGCACGGCTCGGCGCGCCGAGCGTCTCCGTGGACATCGAGTTCGGCCCCGTGGAGGTCGGCTACCTGCGCCACCGCGCGCGCCCCTCCATCTTTGTCTACGACCTGGCCACGCACGGCAAGGTCGTGTGGGGCCCGCCCGATCTGCTGAGGGCGATCCCGGCGTTCGGGCCGGAGCGCATCCCGCGCGAAGACGCGCTGCACCTCGTGTTCAACCGGACGATCGAGCAGCTCGAGGCCTACGACCGCCTCGACGGCCTCGCCGGCGAGGCGCTGCTCGACGTCGCGTACCAGCGGGTGAAGCTCGTGCTCGATCTCGCCGGCTCCGCGCTGGCCTTCGCGGGCGCCCACGCGACGTCCTACGCCGAGCGGCCGGCCGCCTTCGCGCGGCTGCCGTCGCGCGCCAGGTCGACGTAGGCGAGAGCGCCGGCGGCGTAGAGCAGCGCGCGCGGCGTCGAGCGCCGGGCCAGCGCGAGCGCGCGGCGCAGACTCACGGGCAGGGGCGCGCGGTTCGGATGCAGGGCGAGCTTCACCCACTCCCGCAGGCGTTGGGAACGCGACGGCATGGCGGTCCAGCGCGCCAGCAGCGCGTTCAGCGGCGCGTGCCGGCCCGTCAGCTCCTCCAGCTCCCACACGAGGAACGCCGCGCCGCGCGCGCCAAGCTCGACCCGAGCGGCGAGCCGCTATTGCCCCACGGGGACGCCGGCGCGCAGCGCGCGTGGCTCAAGCGGCGGATCGTCGACGGGGTGCCCGCGCTGAGCGCGTTCCTCGTGTGGGAGCTGGAGGAGCTGACGGGCCGGCACGCGCCGCTGAACGCGCTGCTGGCGCGCTGGACCGCCATGCCGTCGCGTTCCCAACGCCTGCGGGAGTGGGTGAAGCTCGCCCTGCATCCGAACCGCGCGCCCCTGCCCGTGAGTCTGCGCCGCGCGCTCGCGCTGGCCCGGCGCTCGACGCCGCGCGCGCTGCTCTACGCCGCCGGCGCTCTCGCCTACGTCGACCTGGCGCGCGACGGCAGCCGCGCGCCCACGGACGTGAGGCCGCTGCTGCCGCTCGCCGACCGGGCCGCCCCGCGTACGCCGGCCGCCGCCCGCGCCGCCGTGACGGCGCTCTGGCGCTGGTGCGTTCGCAACAACTGAGGGAGACATGGACACGCCGCTTTCCATTTACGTGCTCGTGGACGCGCTCGGCTGGGAGGTCGTCCGCAACCGCTCGTTCCTCGACGACGTGCTGCCCGACCGCCGCTGGCTGACGACGATCCTCGGCTACAGCTCGGGGGCGATCCCGACGCTGCTGACCGGGCGGACGCCGAGCCAGCACGGCCACTGGAACCTCTTCTACTACGACCCCCAGCGCTCGCCCTTCCGCTGGACGCGCGCGCTGGCGCCGCTGCCGAGCCCGCTCGTGGAAAACCGCGTCGCGCGCCGCGTGCTGAAGTCGGCCGCACGGCGGCTCTCGGGCTATTCGGGCTACTTCTCGCTCTACGACTATCCGGTGGCGCACCTGCCGTACTTCGACCTCACGGAGAAGCGCGACATCTACCAGCCGGGCGGGCTCGACTGCCCCTCGCTGTTCGACGCCTTCCGCGGGCACGGTCTGCGCTACGAGTGCTACAACTACCACGCGCACACCGACGCCCAGATTCTGGATTTGGCGCCCAAGCGGGCCGCCGCCACCGACGCGCGCGTGCTGTTCCTCTATCTCTCCGGGCTCGACGCCGAGCTCCACTGGCACATCCACGACCCGGAGCACGTCAAGCGGACAGTAGACTGGTACGAGGCCGGGCTGCGGCGCGTCTGGGAGGCGGCCACGCGCGCGCGCCGCGACGTCCGGATGTTCGTCTTCTCCGATCACGGCATGACGCCGATCCGCTGGACGTGCGATCTCCGGCGCGACGTGGCCACCCTCGGCCTGTCCGTGCCCGGCGACTACCTGCCCGCCTACGACTCGACGATGGCGCGCTTCTGGGTCTGGAGCGATCGCGCGCGCCGCGTGCTCACGGACTTCCTCGCCGAGCACCCGTGCGGGCAGCTCATGACGCCGGGCGAGCTGCAGCGCCTGGGCGTTGCGTTCGACGACGACCGGTACTATCACCTGCTCTTCCTGCTCAAGCCCGGGATGCTGCTCTGCCCGAGCGACATGGGCTCCGTCCGCTTCGCGGGCATGCACGGCTACCACCCGAGCGATCCGACGGCCGACGCCGTGCTGCTCTCCAGCGTGCCGGTCGACCGCGGCGTGGACCACATCACCGGCATCCACGACGTGCTGCTGGAGGACGCCGGGCTGCGCGAGAGCGCGCGGCGCCCGGGCGCCGCGCCGATGTCCCCCGTCGCGCCGGGCTCGTCTGTGGGAGGCGCCTAGATGAAGCGCGTGTCCGTCCTGTTCGCGCTGACCTCGCCGGTGCGCGGCGGCATCGAGGAGGTCGTCCTCGCGCTGGCGCGGCGACTCGATCCGCGCGAGTTCCGCTTGGCGCTGGCCGCGCCCGCCCCGCTGCTCGAGGCCTTCGCGCCCGACCTGAAGGGCGTGGCCGTCGAGACGCTGGCCGTCGAGGCCGAGTCGTGGCGGCGCCGTGGCGAGGTGGCCAGGCTGTCGGCGTTCATCGAGCGCGTCCGGCCCGACATCGTCAATGCGCATCTGTTCCGCTCCACCGCGGTGGCGGCGCCCCTCGGGCGCTGGCACGGCGCGCGCGTCGTCGAGACCTATCACGGCCGCGAGGGCTGGCGGCGCGGGCTCCTCGGCGGCCACTTCCTGGCCGACCGGCTCGTGTCGCGGTTCGTGGATCGCGTGATCGCGGTGTCCGAGGCGGCGCGCGCCTTCCTCATCTCCGGCAAGGGCTACGACGCGCGCAAGATCGTCGTCGTCCCGAACGGCCGTGACCTCTCCGTCTTCCGGCCCGGCGCCGGCGGCGACGCCGTGCGCAAGGAGCTGGGCATCGACCGCGCGACGCCGCTCGTGGGCGTGGTCGGCCGCCTCGAGGAGCAGAAGGGTCACGTCTACATGCTCGACGCGTGGCCCTCGGTGCTGTCCGAGTTTCCCGACGCGCGTCTGCTCCTCGTCGGCGAGGGCAGCCTCCGCGGCGCTCTCGAGCGCCGGGTGAAGGATCTCGGGGTGGCGCCCTCGGTCCTCTTCGCCGGCTTCCGCGCCGACGTCCCGCGCGTGCTCGACGCCCTCGACGTCCTCGCCCTGCCCTCGCTCTACGAGGGCATGCCGCTCACGGTCATCGAGGCCTCGGCCATGGCCAAGCCCGTGGTCGCCACCGCCGTCGACGGCACACCGGAGGTGATCCGCGAGGGCCGCACCGGCCGGCTCGTGCCGCCGCGCGTACCCGCGGCGCTCTCCCGCGCGCTCCGCGCCGTCCTGCGCGATCCCGCCGCCGCCCAGGAGATGGGGCGCGCGGGCCGCGACTTCGTCCTCGATCGCTTCGACCTCACGCGCCAGGTCGAGGCCACCGCGCGCGTCTATCGCGAGACGGCCGGCGTGGAGCGGCGGAGGCTCGCGGCGTGAACGCCCTCGCCGTCGTCTTCTGGGCGGCCGCGGCCCTGCTCGGCTACACGTGGGTCGGCTACCCGCTGCTGCTACTCGCGCTGAGGCGCGCGGCGCCCGGCGACGCGGCGCGACGGCGCTCCGTCACGCCACACGTCTCGGTGATCGTCGCCGCCTACAACGAGGCCGGCTGCATCGTGGCCAAGCTCGCCAGCACCCTGGCGCGCCAGCGCTATCCGCACGCCAGGCTCGAGGCGATCGTGGTCTCCGACGGCTCGACCGACGCCACCGACGCGCTCGTGCAGCGCTACCCCGACGATCGCGTGAGGCTCGTGCGCCAGGAGCCACGCGCCGGCAAGTCGCCCGCGCTCAACCGCGGCGTCGCCGCCGCGCGCGGCGAGGTGCTGGTGTTCACGGACGCCAACGCGCTCTTCGCCCCCGACGCGATCGCGCGGCTGGCCGCGCCCTTCGCCGACCCCCGCGTGGGGCTCGTGAGCGGCCAGGGTCTGTATGGCGCCGGCGGCGACGCGCGCGTGGCGGCGAGCGGCTACGTGCGGTTCGAGGCCGCGCTCAAGGCCGGTGAGGCCGGGCTGGGCTTCCTCGCCAGCGCCGACGGCGCGATCTACGCGCTGCGCCGCGCGCTCTACCGCGACCTCGCCGCCTCCGAGGTCAACGACCTCCTGCATCCGATCCAGGTCTGCCTGGCCGGCTATCGCTGCCGTTTCGACGCCGATGCTCAGACCGTGGAGCCGCCCTCGAGGGACGGCGGTCAGGAATTCCGTCGCCACGTGCGGATCATCGCTCAGGGCGCTCATCTCCTGCGTCGGTGGCTCCCCGCGTTGGTCCGGGCGCGGCGCTGGCGCGCGGTCTGGATGCTGGTCTCGCACCGGGCGCTGCGCTGGACGACCGCGCCGTGTCTGGCCGTGGCGCTCGTCGCCAACGTGCTCCTGATCGGCGCCGGGCCCGTGTACGCGGCAACGCTCGTCGCGCAGGGCGTGTTCTACGCGCTGGCCGCCGCCGGCTTCGTGGCCGAGCGTCTCGGCCGCCGGCTCGGGCCGCTCGCGCTGCCCTACTACTTCTGCACCGTCAGCGCGGCGGGCGTGGTCGGCCTCGCCCGCGCCGCGCGCGGCGGCGCCGAGGCCGTCTGGACGCCGGCGGGCCAGGCGCTGCCGGAGCGCGCCGCGTGAGCACCGAGACCGTGACGCCCGAGACCGCCGACGGCAGCGTGCGCGCCGCGCTGATGCGCAACACGGCGTGGTACGGCCTCGTCACCTTCATCGGCCTCGGCTCCGGGCTGGTCATGTCGATCGTGCTGGCGCGCGGCCTCGGTCCGAGCCTCATGGGCGACTACTCGTACCTGCTCTGGGCGCTGCGGGTGCTGACCGCCATCGCCACGCTCGGCTGGGCGCTGGCCACGGTACGGTACACGGCGGAGGCCTACGCGCGCGGCGAGCGCGCGCGCGCGTGGGGCTTCGTGCGCTTCTTCATGCGCCGCCAGCTCGTGACCACCGTCCTCGTGGTCGCCGGCGTCATGGCCGTCGTGCTGACCGGAGTCGAGCCGCGGCTGCGCGTGCCGTTCGTCGTGCTGGCGCTGATGCTGGTGCCCGTCACCGTCGAGGGCATCTACACGCACGCCGTTTTCGGCGCCCAGCGCTACGACCTCACCACGCAGACGAGCACGGTGAAGATGGCGCTGCACCTGCTGGCCTCGATCGTGGTCGTCGCCCTCGGTTTCGACATCCTCGGTCTCGTGCTCGCGCTCATGCTCGGCACGACCGTGTCGTGCTTCATGCAGCGCGCGCGCGCCTGCGAGGTCCTCGCCGGCCCCTCGGTGCCGCCGCCGGCGGCCGCGCGCGCCGAGATCCGCGGCTACGTCGCCTCGCTGGCCGTCGTCGCCGTCCTCGAGGCGCTCGTGCGCGACCGCTCGGAGATCTTCTTCCTGCGGCTGTTCGCGCCGCCCGAGGAGATCGCCTTCTATAGCCTCGCCTTCGGTCTCGCCACGCGGGTGATGGTGATCCCGGAGATCGCGGTGGGCGCCCTGCTGCCCACGCTGTCGGCGCTGCACGGGCGCGGCGACCGGAACGAGTTCGAGCGCGTCTATCGCACGGCCATGCGCTACGTGGCGCTGTCCGGTGCGCCGATCGCCGCCCTGGTGGCGGCCCTCGCGCCCGGCGTCATCCACTGGCTCTACGGCGCCGCGTACCTGCCGGCGGCGCGCCTGCTCGGCGTGCTGGCGCTGGTGGCGGTGCTGGGCGCGCTGCGCAAGGTGGCGGCCGCCTCGCTGCAGGCCGTCGGCGATCGCCACTGCGCGCTCACGGCCACCGGCGTGGCCGTCGTGCTCAACCTCGTGCTCGCGTTCCTGTTCATTCCCGGCCACGCGACGGCGGGCGCGGTGCTCGCCAACAGCGCGGCGCAGCTGGTGGCCTCGATGTGGGCGTTCATCGGCATGGCGCGCCTGCACCGCGCGCGCGTCCCGGTCGGCGACATCGCGCGCATCGGCGTCGCCGCCGCGCTGCTCTTCGCGGTGGCGCGCGTGGTTGCCGGCGACTCGCACGAGCTTCCACGCCTGATCCTGGCGGCCGCCGCGGGCGCCGCCGCGTTCCTGGTGGCCGCGGTGGCCACCCGCGCGCTCGGCCCGCGCGAATGGACGCTGCTCACGACCTCGACGCGCCGGCTCCTGGCTGCACGGGCCGGCGGCGCCTGACCACGGGAGAGCTCGCATGCGCATCCTGATCACCGGCGGAGCGGGCTTCATCGGCTCCAACGTCACCGACGCCTTTCTGGCCGCGGGCCACGACGTCGCGGTCGTCGACGACCTCTCGTCCGGCTCCGCCGACAACATCGCCCCGCGCGCGCGCGTGTACCGCGTCGACATCCGCGACGCCGCGCTGGACGGCATCTTCGCGGAGGAGCGCCCCGAGGTCGTCTGCCACCATGCCGCCCAGGTCAGCGTGCGCCGCTCGGTGGAGGCGCCCCAGGCGGATGCCGAGATCAACGTGCTGGGCTCTCTCAACGTCTTCGGGGCCGCCCGCCGCCACGGCACGCGCCGGCTCGTGTTCGCCTCGACGGGCGGCGCGATCTACGGCGAGCAGACGGGCCCGCCGGCCGACGAGACGCATCCGTGCCGGCCGCGCAGCCCCTACGCCGTCGCCAAGCTCGCCGTCGAGCACTACCTCGACTACTTCCGCGCCACCTTCGGCCTCGAGGCGGTCGTGCTGCGCTACGCCAACGTCTACGGGCCACGGCAGGATCCGCACGGCGAGGCGGGCGTGGTCGCGATCTTCATGCAGCGCATCCTGGCCGGGCTGGCCCCGACGATCTTCGGCGACGGCGAGCAGGTCCGCGACTTCGTCTACGTCGAGGACGTGGTCACCGCCAACCTCGCCGCCCTCCGCGTGGCCACGCCGCGGGACGAGACGGCCATCTTCAACATCGGCACCGGACGCGCCACCACCGTGAACGCGCTCTGGCGGGTGATCGAAGCCGTCGCCCGCCCGACCGTGGGCGCCTATTACGAGCCGGTGCGCTCGGGCGACGTGCGGCGCAGCGTGCTCGATCCCTCGCGCGCGGCGCGCCTGCTGGGCTGGCGCCCGGCGGTGGGCCTCGAGGAGGGCCTGGCACGCACGTGGGCCTGGTTCGTCGAGCACGCGGGCCGCAAGGCGGCTGAGGCGGCGTGAGCAGGCACGAAGAGCTCGCCTCGCCTTCGGCGGCGGCTCGGCCGAGCGCGCTGGGCGCGTCTCGCCCGCGCGCGGAGACGACCGCGGCGGTGGCCCTCGGCGTCGCCGCGCTCGCGCTCTATCTACCGGTGCTGCGCGATCTCGTCTCGGTCTGGCTGCGCGTGACCTACTACAGCTACGGCTTTCTCGTTCCGCTCTTCAGCGCGTACCTCGCCCGGGAGGCATGGAATGCGTCCGACGACGCCCCGCCGCGCCCGGCGCCCGCCGGCCTTCTGGTCACGGCCGCCGGGCTCACGACGCTCGCGCTCGGCATCGCGGCGGACAGCCTCAGCCTCCGGGCGCTGTCGCTGCCGGGGGTCCTGCTGGGGCTGGTGCTGCTGACGCTCGGCCCCGCGCACGCACGGCGGCTGGCGTTCCCGATCGGCTTTCTCGTCTTCATGGCGCCCCTGCCTGAGGGCGCGCTGCCGGCGCTCTCGCTGCCGCTGCAGCGCCTGGCCGCGCTCGTCGCCGAGCACGCGCTGGGCGCGCTCGGCGTCGCCGTGACGCGCGACGATCTCTATCTGCGCCTGCCGAGCGTGACGCTGCACGTGACGGAGGCGTGCAACGGCCTGCGCTTCCTTCTCGCGATGCTCGTCATCGGCGTGGCCTTCGCCGCCACGACCCAGCGGCGGCCGCTCCGCCGCGCCGGCATCGTCCTCGCGGCCGTCGCCGTGGCCGTGCTTGCCAACCTCGCGCGTGTGACGGGCACCGGTGTCATGGCCGAGCTATGGGGCGCGAGCGCCGCCATGGGCCTGCCGCACGCCGTCTGGGGCAAGACCGTCTACGCCCTCGCGCTGGTGCCGTTCGTGGGCCTCGTGCTCTTCATGAGGCGGCGATGAGACATCCTTTATCGTGGGGGGCCCCGACATGGCCCCCCACGCCCCCCGACGCTCGGACGCGCCCCGGCGGAGCCGTGGCGCGCCTCGGGGACGGTGGTCGATGAGCGGGATCATGAACGTCAGCGCGGTCGTTCCGACCAAGGACCGGCCGGCCCTGCTGGCGGAGACCGTCCGCGCGCTGCTGGCCCAGACCGTCGTCCTCGACGAGCTGATCGTGGTGGACC
>QHSB01000193.1 GCA_003220335.1 Candidatus Rokuibacteriota bacterium | reverse complement strand
GGCGCTCCACTCCATCGGCCATGCGGCCGACGATGTTGCCCACCACCTGGAAGTAGCCGAACGCGCCCCCACCTTTCGCTTGAACGATGCGCTCGGGCACGCGTTCGCGGTTGAAGGCCTGCATCTTCTGGATCAGGTAGTGATCCTGCAGCAGGATGGGTCGCTCCGCCCGCGGATCGTGATCGTGGCTCATCCCGTGGTTGTGAGGATCGGTCGCCGGAGCACGTCACCGGGTCGCCCTCTTTTCCGCAAGAACGCGACACGCTGCCGGCGCGGGGACCGGGTGGTCCGCGCAACCTTCGGTCCTTTTGCGCATCATAAGTAGTGGTCGTGCCTGAGCCCTTCGGCGGTCCAGGCGCGAGGGCAGGTGCCGGAAGGCTATGGAAACTCAGGACGCAGGTGCGCCAGGACTACACGGTATTCGCGTGCTCGTCGTCGAAGACTCGCCCGGCGTGCTCGACGTGCTGACGACACTGCTCCGACAGGAGGGTGCCGCTGCCGTGGGAGTCGCCAACGGACGTGACGCCCTGTCGGCTTTGCGAGCCCACGACTTCGACGTCATCATGAGCGATCTCGGCCTGCCCGACATACCAGGCGAGGTATTGATTCGCGCCATCCTCGACAGCGCACCACGCCCACCCCATGTGATCGTCATCACGGGTGACAGCGGACCCGCCCTGATTCGCGCGAAGGAAGCCGGCGCGAGCGTCATTTTCACGAAGCCCCTCGACTGGGCCCAGGTCGTGACCTACCTGAATGACCTCGAGCTCGCGGCCGTCGCCTCGGCCGGCCCGGAGCTGGTCCGAGCGGGCCCGACCCTACCCTGAGCGACGTGTGCGACGGAGCGTCACGCGACGATCCCGACCGCGGCGGCCGGCGTGAACGGATCCGCGCCGCCGTGCAGCTCGCCGCCGGTCCCGACGGCGATGCCGTTGGGCTGCGCGAAGTTGAACGAGCACGGCGTCTTCTCGCCCGCCACGACGTGATGGCCCAGCGCCCGCAGGCCCTCGAACACCGGAGGATCGACCCGGTCGTCCAGCAGCACCTCCGGCCCCTCGGCGTGCAGGCGCGGCGCCGCGATGGCGTCCTGCATCCCGAGCCCGCGATCGATCAGGTTCACGATCACCTGGGCGATGGCGGTCGGGATGCGCCGGCCGCCGGGCGTGCCGATCACCGCGCGCAGGCGTCCGCGCTCCAGTAGCAGCGTGGGGGCGACCGGCGTCGCCTGCCACTTGCCGGCGGCGATGGAGTTCGCGCGGCCCGGGCGCGGATCGAACAAGAGCATCATGTCGTTCAGCACCACGCCCGTGCCGGGCACGACCACGTGCGAGCCGAGCAGGTTGCCCAGCGTCAGGGTCACGGAGACGGCGTTGCGCTCGCGGTCCACGGCGCAGACGTGCGTCGTATGCGGCGACTGGCGAGCAGGACCAGCCGGCTCCTGGAATCTCCACGGATCGAGCACGACGCGCGCCGCGCTGGCGCGGTCGAGCCGGATGGTCTCGCGCGCCGCCGCCGCATACGCCTTCGAGAGCAGACCCTCCCAGGGCACCCTCACCTGCTCCGGATCGCCCACGTGCTCGAAGAAGTCCTCGTACGCGCGGCGGCAGGCCTCGGCGAGCAGATGCAGGCCCGCCACGCTGGCCGGGCCCGTGCGGCCGAGGTCGTAGCCTTCGAGGATGTTGAGGATGCCCTGCACGATCGGCGCGCCGGTCGGGCCGGGCACGCCGACGACATCGAGATCGCGATAGGTTCCTCGCAGGCCGTCCTCGTGGACGCGCGGCCGATACCCGGCCAGATCGTCCTCGACCAGCAGCCCGCCGTGCTCGCGCATGTCGTCCGCGAGCGCCTTCGCGATCGCGCCGCGGTAGAAGACGTCCGGCCCGTGTTTGGCGATCGCGCGCAGCGTCTCGGCGAGGTCGCGCTGGACGATGCGATCGGGGACCGACAGGAGGACGCTCGGGCGTGGGGGGACCGCGCCGCCGCTCAGGAAGATGGCCGCGGCGCGCGGAAAGCGCGCGAGGATCGCGAGGTCCAGGCCAAGGATGAGACTGGTGTACCAATCGGCCTCGAATCCCTCCGCGGCCAGCGCGACGGCCGGCTCCATCACGGCCTCGCCGGGCAGCGCGCCGAAGCGCGCGTGGGCCAGACACAGCCCGGCCACGACGCCGGGGACGCCGACGGCCCGATGGCCGACCTGGTTGTCTTCGCCCTTCACGGCCGGCCAGCCGTACTGGCCCGGCGATCCGCCGTCGGGCAGCAGCGCGTACATGTTGGCCCGCGCCGCCAGCGGCGCGCGCAGACCGAAGTCGACGATCACCTGGCGTCCGCCGTGATGGATCACCATCGCGCCCACGCCCCCCGCGCCGCTCATCCACGGCTCCACCACACCGACCGCCCACGCGGCGGCCACCGCGGCGTCGACGGCGTTGCCGCCGCGCCGTAGCATCTCCACGCCCGCCTCCGCGGCCAGCCGATGACCGGCGCAGACCATGCCGGCGGCCGCCATGACCTCGTCCTTGCTCATGCCCCAGCGTGACGTCCGTCCCCGTCCACCGTGATCGATCATCAACGCCTCCGGCGGCCACGATACGGCGGAGCGCGACGGCGCGGCAAGACGGTCTTGACCGTGATTGACATGATCCTGCCGACGCCCTAGATTCCGTGACACCGTATCGGCCTCAACGTTAGGGAGAAGACGATGATGGACTCGAGCCGTCGCCAGTTTCTCGTGGGAAGCGCGGCCGCCGCCGCCACGCTCGCCCTCCCCGCGCCGTATGTCCAGGCGCAGAAGAAGGGCGGTACGCTACGCTTCATCCCGCATGCGGACCTCCGCGTTCTCGATGTGACGCGCTACACCGGCTACATCACCAACCGCACCAATGGCTACCTGGTCTACGACACGCTCTTCGCGCTGGACGGCAACGGCCAGGTCAAGCCGCAGATGGTGGACAAGTGGTCGAGCAGCAAGGACGGCCGCAAGTGGAGCTTCACGCTACGCGAGGGCCTGAAGTTCCACGACGGCCAGCCGGTGACCGCCGAGGACTGCGTGGTGTCCCTCAAGCGCTGGAGCCACCGTGATCCGCTCGGCCAGTTTTTCCTGGCGGCCACGGAGCGGTTGCAAGCGACCGACAAGCGGACCTTCGTGCTCGAGCTGGGCAAGCCCTTTGGCTTGGTGCTCGAGGCCCTGGCCAAGCCCTCCGCCGTCGTGCCCTTCATCCTGCCCGCCCGCCTCGCGGCCACGCCCGAGGAGGAGATGATCAAGGACGCCATCGGGTCGGGACCGTACAAGTTCGTGAAGGAGGAGTGGCAGCCCGGCAACCAGGTCGTCTACCTGCGCAACGCCGAGTACGTCCCGCGTAACGAGCCCCCGAGTGGCGCCGCCGGCGGCAAGCACGTGTACGTCGAGCGCCTGATCTGGCGCTACATCCCCGACCCCGCAACCGCCGCCGCCGCCCTCGAGGCCGGTGAGGTCGACATCTGGGAGCAGCCGCCGCTCGACCTGGTCCCGAAGATCGAGAAGAACCCGAACATCGCCATCATCACGTACGACACCGTCGGCAATCAGGGCTGGATCCGCCCCAACCATCTTCAGCCGCCCTTCAACAACAAGAAGGCCCGGCAGGCCCTGGTGTACATGGCGGACCAGCAGCAGTACCTGCAAACGGCGGTCGGCCAGTCGAAGTACTTCCGGCAGAGCGGCGCGTACTTCGTCAGCAAGA
>QHSB01000043.1 GCA_003220335.1 Candidatus Rokuibacteriota bacterium | reverse complement strand
GTCCGCCGGCACTGACATCACCTACACCCTCACCGTCACGAACAATGGCCCCTCGGCTTCCAGCGGCGGCACGGCGACCGACGTGCTACCGGCCCAGGTGAGCTTCGTCTCGGCCAGCGCAGGGTGCACCAACGCCGCGGGCACCGTGACCTGCAACTTCGGCACGCTGGCCCCCAGCGCTACCCAGACCTTCACCATCGTCGTGCACATCAATCCCACAGCGACGGGACCGATCGCCAACACTGCCACCGTCGCGGCCTCCAGCCCCGCGGAGGACACCAACGCCGGCAACAACTCGTCCGTGGCGACGACCAACGCCCAGCGGGCGGCCGATCTCGCGATCGTGAAGACCGCGCCGGCCACCGCGTCCGCCGGCACCGATATCACCTACACCCTCACCGTCACCAACAATGGCCCCTCGGCTTCCAGCGGCGGCACGGTGACCGACGTGCTACCGGCCCAGGTGAGCTTCGTCTCGGCCAGCGCAGGGTGCACCAACACCGCCGGCACCGTGACCTGCAACTTCGGCACGCTGGTCCCGAGCTCGAGCGTGAGCTTCGATATCGTCGTGCACATGTCGGTCGTGACGACAGGAGCGGTGACCAACACCGCGAGCGTAAGGGGCAACGACACCGACACGAGCCCGGCCAACAACACGGCCCCCGCCACCACCGTGGTGAGCCCGCAAACGACACCCGGGAAGGTGACGGGCGGTGGCGTCATCGACGTCCCGGGAGGCAAGGCGAACTTTGGCTTTGTCGCACAGCGTAAGACCACGGGTGGGCCTGTGAGTGGCAACCTCAACTACCTCGACCACGCGAGTGGACGCCATGTGCACGGCCCGATCACCTCGCTGACGATCATCGGCAATTCGGCGGAGTTCGCGGGCTCGTGCGGTCCTTCATGCACCTTCTACGTGGCCGTTCAGGACAACGGCGAGCCCGGGGCCGGCAAAGACATGTTCAACATCACGGTGACGGCGTCCCCTCCATACACGGTGGGTGGGACTATTCGCAGTGGCAACATTCAGGTTCATGGTGACGATCTCCCTGCACCCAATGGATCAGCGGTGAGTTGCGCCGGCGAAGGGATCTTCCCTGCGGGCAGCACCTTTAACGGGGTCCCTCTCAACGGCGTGCACTTCGGAAGCGGGGTTGGCCTCCCGGGGGACAGCTCTGCGGCCGGAGACTTTCAGGCTCTTCTGCTCGGGACTTCGCTCCTCGGTCAGCCGCAAAACATCAACGTCGTGGGCCGGGCCAGCAGCAGCTCCGTCAACGCTGATGGCACCACGACCTTCTTGGGTCTCGGCACCGTCGAGATGGGCAACGGCACGCCTCCTCTCACAGGGGTACCGTTCAGCGTAACGGCCACGACGCAGGGCCTCCGGATCATCCTCGGCAGTGCGGCATTGCCAGCGGCGACGCTAACCGCCGGGGGCATCACACCCCCCTAGCGCAGGCCGCCAGCTTGAGCGCGCGCTCCTCACCAGGAGACCTTGCCGGGTGACGCCACGTGTCTGAACGCTGACGCACCGTTCGGATCGATGGCACTGCGTGCCTCTGGACTTCAGCGCGCCGTGGTGGTTACTCACGGCGCGCTTGTCCCCCACCACCGACCTTCAGCGGGGAAGCATCGTCCGTCAGTTGTTCCCGGACACCGGGCGCCAAGAAGGCGCGCGCCCGATCGGAGTGACGTTAGCTCCGCACGTCGCCACGATCTGCCTGAAGATCTCCCTGACGGTGCGCCGGATCTGCGGATCGTTGTACGCGCCGGCGGTGATCACGACCGTCAGATCGAGCTCGGGCACGACGAACAGCCGCTGACCTCGTTGCCGAAGCCCGCGCTCCACGCCAGTTTCTTCCCCTCCCAATCGACGGTGCCCGTCCACCACTGGTAGCCATAACCGAGGCCGTCGCCGGTGGCGATGTGCGGGCGCAGCGACTCCGCGACCCAGTCGGCCGGCACGACCTGCCGTCCCTGCCATTCGCCGCGCGCGAGCACCAGGCGTGCGAAGTCTCGCACCGGCGTCCCGGTCGCGCGGGCGACGATGTCGGCCACTACGGCGGTGCCCCCGCCGTTTTCGTTGAACTGCGTGCCAGGCTTTGCGACCCGGGGCCGGCTCAGTGCGTAGCGGTAGGGTTGCCAGTCCCAGAACAGGCGCGTCTCGTCGTTGGCGAGCGGCCAGCCGTCGTCAAGGACGGTGGGCGCGATGCTACTATCGGCCGCGATGATGGGATGGCCATTTCTGTTCTTCCTGTCTGGTGTGAGCAGCCTCATCTACCAAGTCATCTGGGTCCGTCAGTTCGGTAATCTCTTCGGCAATACGGTCTTCGCTGCGTCTCTGGTCATCGCCGTGTTCATGTCCGGCCTCGGGGTGGGCAGTTACGTGGCGGGAGTCTGGGCGGACCGGCGATACATCGTTCGACCGTACGCCGCCGTCCGGGCGTTTGGCTACTCTGAGCTGGCCATCGGCGCCATGGGCTTTGCTCTACTGCTGGGCCTCGGACGGCTCGACGATTTACCGGCGGGCTACACCCCCAATGCTGCCGGGTGGTTTGTCCCCTCATGGACCTCGCACGCCGCGCAGTACGCGCTGACGATCCTGTTGCTCGGTCCTGTCACTGCGCTCATGGGCGGCACCCTGACGCTGCTCATTCGCCATCTGCTCCAGCACGACGTGACGGCGGCGGGCTGGAAGATCGGCGCCCTCTACGGGATGAATACGGCGGGCGCGGCGATAGGATGCTTCCTCACTGACTATGCGATGATCCCTCACCTCGGACTCCGCTTGACGGAGGCGCTCGCCGTTCTGTTGAACCTGGCGGTCGGATCGTGCGTCCTGTTCGTCACCCGGCACGAGGCTCGCGCCCCCGCGCCGGGTCCTCGACGCCAACCTCCCAGGCCACGTGAAATCGCCGGCGAGTCCGCCGGGTCAACGCGCGTTCTTGTGCTCGTCGCGGTGGCCATCTTCCTGACCGGGTTTGCGGCGATGGGCCTGGAGATTCTTTGGTTCCGCCACATCAGCGCGCTGGTCGGTCCCTTCCGGGCAGTCTATTCGCTGCTCACCACCGTCATTCTCCTCGCAATGGGTGCTGGCGCCATTCTGAGCGGCGCCATGGCCACCCGAGCCGGGCACCCGTTACTGCTGTTGATCGCCAGCGAGGCGCTGTTCCTCGCCTCCACGGCGTTCGGATTCTGGTCGGCGGACATCCGAGAGGTCCTTTCTGAACAGAGCTCGGCTGCGTCGGCGTTCGTCGCCGGCTCAGGCTGGGCCCGCGAACAGATCACCCTCGGGCTGATCGGCCCCCCACTCCTTCGCGAGGCGGCGTTGCCGGCGCTCTTCATGGGCGCGGCCTATCCGCTCGCGACGGCCGCGATTGCCGCCCTGCCGGCGGCCGTCGGCCGGCGGGCGGGCATGGTGTATCTCGCAAACACCGCGGGCGCCGTGGCCGGTTCGATCGTGGCCGCCTTCGTTCTCATGCCGGCCCTCGGTCTGCAGGCCAGTGTCGGCGTGATGTTCATCAGCGTCGGCGTCGGCATGATCGTGATCCTTGCCGCGTGGATGTCATCGCCAAGGCCGCGGGGATCCGTCCGGCGAGGCATCGTCGTTGTCGTGGCGTCGATCACGGTCGCCGCCATGACCGGCATTGTCTGGCTCCGGCTGCCGGCGGACTACATCGCGATGAACAGTCTGCCGCCACTCCGGGAACACGAACAACGGCTCCACGTCGAGGAGGGCGTGACCGAGACGGTCATGGTCACAGAAGTGACGGGCGAGGGGCGCCGGCTCATCACGAATAGCTACGCCATGTCCGCGACGTCTCCCGCCGCGCACCGCTACATGCGGGCGCTCGCCCACCTCCCGCTGCTTTCGATGGAGGCTCCCGAGCGTGTCCTTGTCATCGGCTTCGGTGTTGGCAATACTCTCCACGCCGCGTCCCTGTATCCCTCAGTCCGCCGGTTGGAGATCGTCGACCTCTCTGAAAACGTTCTCCAGCACGCGGCGTTTTTCACCGGCACGAATGGCAACGTGATGGCGAGCCCGCGACTTGCGGTGTACGTCAACGACGGCCGGCATCACTTGACATTGCAACCACCCGACACGTACGACCTCATCACCCTCGAACCGCCGCCGATCGCCGCCGCCGGCGTTGCCTCCCTCTATTCCAGAGAGTTCTATCAGCTCGTACGGAGCCGATTGAAGGCGGGGGGCTACATCACCCAGTGGCTGCCCGCCTACCAGGTGCCGGCCGAGACGACCCTCGCGATGGTCCGCGCGTTCATCGACGTCTTTCCGGCCTCGGTCCTGCTGTCCGGATATCGCAGCGAGCTGATTCTCATGGGAACCCGAGGTCGAACCATCGAAGTCGATCCGATTGCGGTTCTCACACGGATGCATGCGACGCCGGCGCTTCAGGCCGACCTCGAGCACAACTTTCTCGGCACGCTGACGGATGTCATCGGGACCTTCGTCGCATCCGCAGACACGCTCGCGAGGGCCACCACGTCCACCGCCGCGGAGACCGACGACCACCCCGTGCAGGAATATGCGGTGCAGGCCCGCCTCCGAGCGACGCGGATCCCGGAGAGCCTGTTCAACGTCGATAGCCTCGCCGCGTGGTGTCCAAAGTGCTTTCAGGGCGATCAGGTGATCCCCGTCCTTCAGGATTTGCCCGGCTATCTCACCATCCTGGACCGCCTCTATCACTCCGCGGTGTTCCTCGAGCCGAATCACCCAGCGACTCAACCACTACGCCTGGCTGGCGATCACAGGGTCTTCGCCACGATCGAACGCCACCCGTATCTTGCGCTGCTGTTCAGTGTGCGAAGCCGTCAATAGGAAGCAGACCCTCCCAGGGTGACGTCGCTGAACCTCCCCCATTCGGGGGTCAAGAAACGCCCATTCGGCGGTAGCGGCTCGGCGCCGATTGTAAGAACGTCCTGAGCATCAGCTGGCCTTCGGGCAATGACGCCGACCGGGAGGGGTTCGTGGACACGCGCGCAACGTTGCGCCAGGTTCGGCCCCCCGCGCTGATCGTCACCGACTCGTGCCTACCGCGTCCCATGTCCCCGAGCTCCACGTCGCAGCAAGGTCCAGTAGGAGGACGATCGATGAAGCTTCTCACCATGCTCGTGACGATGACGCTGCTCGCCGTCACCCTCGCCGCGCCGGCCCGCGCCCAGCTGACCATCGATCCGCTGATGGCGCAGTTCCTCGCGCAGGAGCCGGTGGCCTCTCCAGCCCTCGTGAAGGCCCGGCAGCACTTCTTCGGCGCGGAAAACGTGAACCCCAAGACGGGACGCGTCAATCCCGACAAGGTGATCCTGTCCTGGTTCAGCGTGTCCAGTCTCGCCGCGGCGCTCCGCGGGCACGTGGTGCTCCTCGACACCTACATCGATTCACGCGAAGACTATCCCAATCGCGTTCCCACGACGCTGAACGAGCTCGTCGCGCTCCAGCCGGAATTCATCTTCATCGGGCATGGCCACTTCGATCACGCCGACACCGCGGGCTACATCGCCGCGGTGACGGGCACCACCGTCGTCGGGACGCCCGAGCACTGCGCCCAGGCCCAACGGGACGCGACGAACGCGCTCGGTCCCGGCGCCACCGTCAACTGCGTGGCCGTCGTCTCGGCGAACTCGGCGCCCGGCAGCGAAGTGAAAGAGCTCGCGCTCCTCGACAACGTCTGCATCACGGCCTTCAAGCATCTGCATTCGGCCGCCGTCGCGCCCGATCCTTCGCACCCCGTCAATCCGCCGCTATTGCTACCCGACCCGGGAACGTACCTGCTGCACCCGCCGGGCCCGGGGCCGAGCGACGGCGTGGGATCGGCAGGAAATGAAGGCTGGAGCATGTTCTATCAGTTCCGGATCGCCGACTTCGCGCTCTCGTGGCACGACACCGTCGGGCCGTTGAAGGAGAACGCGCCACAGGTCTTCGACGTCTTGCGCGCCCTCGCGCCGACGGACGTGCAAGCGGGCGCCATCCTCGGCTTCAATGTCTTCACGAACGGTCTCCGCGATCCGGCGATGTACATCGCGGCGGTGGAGCCGAAGATCTTCGCTCCGCTACACCACGACTTCCGGTTCGTGACGCCCGAGGCCTCGGGCGACGACTGGAAGGCCACCATGGATCGCGAGCTCGTCACGATGTCCCTCGACCGTCGACCCGAGCTCCGATGGCTCTACGACCCCTTCGACTATCTCCGGCCGGGGCTGATGACCTTCGACGTCAAGGCGCCATACTGGAAGACCGGCGACGTCGCGGGCCGCGCGCCCGAGACGTGCAAGAGGTAGCCTCGTGGTGCCCCGCCGTCTCGTCTTCACGGCATTCCTGCTCCTCGTCACCGCCGGTGCGGACGCCCACGGCGACAAGCAGGCGCTCGAGCATCCGCCGGACTTCGACACGCGCGTGCTCGCGCGCGTGAACGACGCCGTCATCACCGGACGCGACTTCCATCGCGCGTTCGACGCGCTGGGCGCGGACCAGCAGCTCATGGTGCGCCGGAACCTCACGAAGTTCCTGGAAACGCTGGTGCAGCGCGAGGTCCTGTACCAGGCGGCGCTGCGTGCCGGACTCGACCGCGATCCCGACGTCATCGCGCGCCTGGCCGACATCCGCCGGGCCCTTCTCAGTCAGGAGCTCCTGCGCCGCGAGCAGGCCGCGGCCACGAAGGCGACGCCTCCGGATGCCTCGCGCCGCTACTACGATGCGCATCGCGAGGAATTCACATCGAAGGAGCGGATCAGCGTCAGCCACATCCTGGTCGAGACCCGCGAGAAAGCCGACGCCATCGTCGCGCGCCTCCGCGGTGGCGCCGACTTCGCGGCACTGGCCCAGGAGGTCTCGCGCGACGACGCCAGCCGTGATCGCGGCGGCCGCATTCCCGTCGTCTATCGCGGGCAGATGAGCCGCGAGCTGGAGGCGGCGGCCTTCGCGCTGACGCCGGGCCAGCTGAGCGGCGTCGTCCAGGACGGCGACGGCTATCACGTGCTTGTCCTCCACAGCCACGTGTCGGCGGCCCCGACACCATTCGAGAGCGTGCGGGCGTCCATCGAGCGCAAGGTCGCCGCAACGCAGCTCGACCAGCACTTCAAGGACCTCATCGCCACCCTCGAGCGCCAGGCCGACATCGAGATGAACGAGCGTGCGCTCGGCGATGTGCGATAGCGCCGCGCAAAGGAGACCCGTATGAACCGCATCGCGATGCTCCTCGCCGTCGTAGCAATCGTGATGGCTGCCGTCGCCGACGCGCCTGCGCCGGCGCGCGCGGAGGATCGATTCGACATCACGGTGCTGTCGAACCGGGCGGACCTCATCAGCGGCGGCGACGCCCTCATCGAGATCGTGCTGCCGGCCGGGGTCGATCCCGCGAGGGTCCGGGTCGACGTCGACGGGCGCGACGTGACCGCGGCCTTCGGCGTGCGTCCCAACCGCCGCTACATCGGCCTCGTCACCGGGCTGGCGGAGCGCGCGAACGTTCTCACGGCGCGCGCGCCGGACGGCTCGGGCGCGTCGATCACCATCACGAACCATCCCATCGGCGGGCCCGTGTTCGCCGGCTTCCAGGTCCAGCCGTGGATCTGCAACACGGTCGCGAACGGCTTCGGGCCGCCGCTGGACGCGCAGTGCAACGTGCCGACGAAGTACGAGTTCTTCTATCGCGCGACCAGCGGCAGCAGCCTGCAGGGTTACGACCCGAACCATCCGGCTTCGGACGTCTCGATGACCACCACCGATCAGGGCCGGACGGTGCCGTTCATCGTGCGCCGGGAGACGGGCGTCATCGATCGCGGCTGGTATTCCATCGCGGTGCTGTTCGATCCGACGCAGCCGTGGGTGGCGTGGGCGCCGCAGGCCGGGTGGAACGGCAAGATCTCGTGGAGCTTCGGGGGGAGCAGCACGTCGGACCACTACCAGCGGAACCCGCCGAGCGTCCTGAACACGGAGCGGCTCGGTGCCGGCTTCATGGTCGCCGCCGGCTCCCTGAACACGCACGGGCAGAACAACAACGACGTCGTGTCGTCCGAGACCGTGATGATGATCAAGGAGCGGATCATCGAGCAGTACGGCCAGGTCCGCTACGTGATCGGTGACGGCTGCTCGGGCGGCGCCATCCTGCAGCACATGCTCGCCAACGCCTATCCGGGGTTGATCGACGGCATCCAGCCGTCGTGCAGCTTTCCCGATTCGCGGACCACGGGTCTCGAGTCGGTCGATTGCTCACTGCTGCTGCGCTATTTCCGCAATACCTCGCCGCAACTGTGGCTCGTCGAGGCACAGCGGGGGGCGGTGTCCGGCCATCCGAGCGAGAGCACCTGCATCGCCTGGGTCGACGTGTTCGCCTTCGACCAGACCGCGAATCCGTCGAACGGCTGCGGCGGCAGTCCGAACGAGCCGTGGGTGTACCACGCGGACACCAATCCCGAAGGCGAGCGCTGCACCAGCGTCGACTATGCGATCGCCGTCTGGGGCCGTCGCGACCCAGATCTACAGGGATCGATCGAGCGGCAGATCGGCCGGGGCTTCGGGCGGAACCCGTATTCCAACGAGGGCGTGCAGTACGGGCGGCACGCGCTGATGTCGGGCGAGATCCTTCCCGAGCAGTTCGTGGACCTCAACGCGAAGATCGGCGGCCGCGACATCGACTACAACTGGATTCCGCAGCGCACGTCCGGCGATCGCACGGGATCGTCCATTGCGTACGGCACCGGCCGCGTGAACGACGCCGTCCGCCTCGACCGGGTGCCGATCATCGACCTCCGCGGTCACGACAACGAGGAGATCCACACCGACATCAACTCCTACATCATGCGGCAGCGGCTGCTCGAGGCGAACGGCCACACCGACAACCACGTGATGTTCATCGCGCAGACGCCGCTGGTGCTGCCGCCGAGCGTGACCGCAGAGGCGTTCAGCCTCATGGACCAGTGGCTGGCCAACATCGAGGCGGACACCAGCAACGATCCGCGCGAGGTCAAGGTGGTGCGTAACAAGCCGGCGGGCGCCGTGGACTCCTGCTACATCGGCACCGAGAAGGTCACCGACCAGTCGAAGTGCCGGCCCCTGTTCCCGTACTTCGGCACCACGCGCATCGCCGCCGGCGGTCCGCTGGCCAACGACGTGATGAAGTGCGAGCTGACGCCGTTGAACCGGCTCGATTATCTCCCCGTGACCTTCACCGACGAGCAATGGGCGCAGCTGCAGGCGGCCTTTCCCACGGGCGTGTGCGACTTCAACCGGCCGCCCGTGAACGGTCAGCTGTCGGCGGAGTGGGTGACCTTCATGGACGGTCTCGGCATCGGACGCCCGCTCGGGCCCCCGCCCGTCGCCACCGCCATCGCGCCGCTTCCCGATCTCACGGTGACGTCCGTCAGCCTGTCGTCCAGCAAGCTGACCGGCGGCGACCCGCTGACCTTTACGGCGGTCATCACCAACGCTGCGGCCGGCGTCGCGTCGAACGTCGCGGTGCGGTTCCTCGTCGACGGCGCGCCTCTCGGCGCGGAGCAGTCGATCGCCCAGCTCGCCGGCGGCGCCAGCCGGACTCTGACGGCGCAGTGGTCGGCGAAGGACCAGAACGGGACGCACACCGTCGAAGTCGCCGTCGACCCCGCGAACACGATTCCGGAGCTCGACGAGACGAACAACCGCGCCACGAAGACGTTCGCCGTCCAGGGCGGAAAGGTCCAATAGCCCATGATCGGCGGCAGTCGGCTTGATTGTCTCGCCATGGAGGGCGCCCGGCTGGTCTACGTCGCCCGGAGATGCTCTTGACGAATCAGCTCGGCCACGGCGTGGTCGCGGACGGGGCCGATGATGATGTTGTCGCTGCTGATGTGACGCATCTCGGGCGACCGCGCAGAGGCGTACAGCCGATGCATCGCCGCCTCGAGCTTCTCCGTGACGGTCGTCACCGCCTCGATCTGCAGTCCGAGGGCGCTCTCGACACCTGCGATGATGTCTGCCTGCGACGGATCGTCCATGGCGATGACGACAACGTCATCCACGCGAAGCAGAGGAACCAGGGAGTGCCGCCGTGCAAAGGCCTCCGAGACCAATCGAGCGAGGTCCCGGTCGATCACGATCGGGTCGATGTCGACAAAATTGACGTGGAGCTGTGTGCAGAGCGCATCTCGCATGGCGGCTTCATTCAGCCACCCCAGGTGAATGAACACCTGGCCAATCGGCACGGACGTCCGACGCTGATACTCGAGGCCCTCCTCGAGCTGGGCCGGCGTGATGCGCCCAGCTTTCAGCAACACTTCGCCGAGGCGCGCGCGCTTCTGATAGCGGTGCAGCATCATCGTGAGGGTCTTCCGCGAAATAAATTTCTGAGCGAGCAGGACGTGGCCGATTGGCACATAGCTCTGCGATGCAGCCTGGAGGCGCAATGCCACCTGGAGCTGCTCATCGGTGATCACCCGCTCCTGGACCAACAATTCCCCGAGACGTCGCGATGAGTCGCCAGAGCCCTGGGTGTCGTGTTGGATGCTGTCGCAGTCTCTCACCGAGCCTTCCGTCGCTGAGATCGATGTCAGGGGCGGCTCCTTGAGAACTCCAGGAGCATCAAGACTGAAACGTTGAAGCCTTCGGAGGAGGTCCGGGAAGATGCGGTTGGAGCAGTCCGACATCTCCTCGGACGTCAGGTCGCTTTGGTCGTCGTAGACGCGGGTCAGGTGCAAGGTGCCGCGTGTTGAGCATACGAAGGCCCGGAGCCGACGATCGCTCGGCAGCCGCCATTGACCGATGAAGTAGTACGGTTGTGGCGCTCGGGGAGGGGTGCCCACTACCTGGTCGGCAGCGCTCCGAAGGTCACCTCGAACCGCACGAGCGGCTCACCAAGGGACATCTCCTTCACGCTGATGTCGAGGCAACTCCCGTTCGGCGCTCCATGGGACGTCGAGATGTATGCGAGGTCCCACCCGTCGTAGAGCGCAGCGTAGGGATTATCCGCCGGTGTCGCCGGACAGAAGACCTGCCGCAGCGTCGCCCCTCCGGTCTCGGGCCCAGCGTAGTTACCGGCGAAGGGAAGTCGAAAGACACCGGTGAACGGAATGGGTCCACTGGCGTTCGAAAGCTTCAACGCGCCCACGACGGTGCCATACGGCACGCCGTTCACGAGCGCCGGGGCAAAGTCCATCTTGCCCTGGAAACTGCCGGTCATGACGACGAGCTCCGGCCCGTCGACGGGATTGTCCCCCTGCACGACGACGTTCAGTGTGCCGCCGAAGTCGCCTTGACCGGTGCTGACGTCGATGCGATCCGAACCCGTCGCGTTGACGGCGCACGCGGCGGCTCCGGGGTTATACGAGGCGACCAGAGCGACCGGACACAACGGACTGCCAAGCACGGCCCATCCGGTCAACGCAGAGGAAGCGATGCGAAACGTTGGACCGTGAGGCCGGAGGAGCATCCGCATGTTCTCGGTCACTTCGTACAACGTCACGTCGGCCGCAGCCGCCGACCGCGGGCTGCTGAACGACGACACCACGCTCACCAGCAGCAGCGTGATGAACACCAACGCTGAGCGCTTCATGGCCCTCTCCACGATGCGTGCCCGCCCGAAAAGGGCGGTCCTCCTACTTCGCCGGGGGCATGTATCGCAAGGGACGGACCAAAGCAGTCGCGGCCGACAAGTCCCTGAAAAACAATCACGATGCGCCGGTGGGAGGGCGGAGTCCTGAGTGATAACCGGCCGTCTGCTTGGACAGAGCGGATGGAGATTCACCACTCAGGAGGCCTGGCCGTCTGGTTCTTCCTGGTGAGCCCCGGTCCGCTATTGGCCGACGAGGTCGTTCATCATCGGCACGTTGACCGTGTCGCAGGTCGCGCCGAGGCAGCCGAGCTGCCAGCCGTCCTGGATCGTCCGCAGGAGGGCGTAGTGGTTGTAGGCGACGGGCGAGCGGCGTGCCGTGTGGTTGGAGCGGGAGATCACGATCGTGAGTACGTGTCCGCCGCCCGGGCTGGCGCCGCAGCATCCGCGTGTGTCAGGAAACCCACCCGAGCCGGTCGTGCTCACATCGCTCTCGTCCCACGTGATGAAGATCACCGGGTTCCCCTGCCAGGCGCGCGAGGCCATGATCTTGCCGACCCAGCTGCCGAGGAACGCGTCGCCAGCGGCGATCAGCTTCGACGCGTGCGAGAAGCTGCACGGATCGCTCGCCGGGCCGCGACCGTGCATGTTATGACACTGATCGGGACTGATCCAGTTGTAGTCGGCGACTTCGCCGCGAGCGAGGTCGGCCTCGAGCTCATGCAGGTCGACGATCTTGGCCACCCGCATCGGGTCGCGCTGCACGTTGGCGTAGGAGATGAACGGGTTGTGCTTCCGTACGTAAAGCTCGTTGCCGCACGCGGTGGCCGAGGCGTTGCCGCCGCAGAGCGCGTACGACTGCATGTAGGCTTTCCACGTTTTCCCCCGTGACTCGAGCTGGTCGACGATGTTCGGGACGTCGAGCGTCTGGTCCGCATTGCTGTGATCACCCGTGAGGCCGGACGTCGCCGCGATGTAGTTCGGCTGGCTGGGGTGGGCGACGCCGTAATAGCTCGTGGCGACCCCGTAGGTGGCAACTGCCCGGTTGATCCACGGCGCGTTCGGGTTACCGATCAGCGAGCGGTAGCCCGTGTTCTCCATCATGATCACGAAGACATGCCCGTAATGCTTGCCGTCGGCCGGGGTCCCCGCCCTGATGACCTTGATACCCGCGGTCGCCCCAAGGACGAGCGCCACGGCGCCGACGGCGGCCAGGAGCCTTCGATTCATCTCAGCAGTCCTCCTCGCTCACGCGGGAACGCAACTGGCGAGGAGACTACTCGTAGCCGAGCGCCTCGATCGGATCGAGGCGTGCGGCCTTCCTCGCTGGATAGAATCCGAAGAAGATGCCGACCGCGGCTGCGAACGCGAAGGCCAGCGCGATCGCCTCCGGCGCCACCACCGTCCGCCAGTCGACGAAGTAGGTGATCGCGCGCGAGCCGGCGAGACCGAGTGCGATCCCGACGACGCCGCCCAGCAGCGAGAGCGTGACGGCCTCGACGAGAAACTGCAGGAGAATGTCGCGGCCGCGCGCCCCGACCGCCATCCGGAGCCCGATCTCGCGCGTCCGCTCCGTCACGGACACCAGCATGATGTTCATGATCCCGATCCCGCCCACCACCAGCGAGACCGACGCGATGGCGGCCAGGAGGTAGGTCATGACCTGCGAGGCCCGTTCCTGCGTTTGTAGCACCTCCGTCAGATTCCGCAGCGAGAAGTCGTCGTCCTGATGAGGCTGAAGCCGGTGGCGTTGCCGAAGGAGCGTGCGGGTCTGCGCCTCGGCTTCCGCCATGTCCGCGCCGGGCCGGATCTTGATGGAGATGGTATTGACCGCACGCGGACTGGCCTGGCTTGCGCCGAGCACCTTCTTCTTCGCCGTCGAAAGCGGAATCAGAATGACGTCGTCCTGGTCCCACCCGCGGGAGCTTTGCCCCTTGCGATGCAGCATCCCGATCACAGTGAACGGGACCTTCTGAATCCGAATGATCTGGCCGAGCGG
>QHSB01000192.1 GCA_003220335.1 Candidatus Rokuibacteriota bacterium | reverse complement strand
GCCACTGCCTCCAACGTCGGCGTTGATCTCGAATACATCCGCGCGCAATCTGAGTACGCCGATATCGCGCGGCGTTTCTTCTCAACAGCCGAAGTGGACTATTTGAGTGCGCTCCCGAGCCATCTCTACGCCGAAGCCTTTTTCAGTTGTTGGACAAAGAAGGAGGCTTACCTCAAAGCCTGTGGCGAGGGTCTCGCGATACCGCTGAATAGTTTTTCTGTCCCCCTGACCACCCATCCTATGGATACTCCTGTCGATCTTTATGTCGCCTCAAAGGATAAGGTTCCAGCCACGCGCTGGTCGCTCTATACCCTCCGACCTGCTCCGGGCTATGCCGGGGCACTGGCCATTGACGGAACTGGCTGGCGCTTACGTCAATGGCAATGGAAGATGCCTCAACGTGTCGAGTGAGCCAGCGAGATGCAAGCGACCGGCCTCGATATCGTCGCGCGGGCCTATGGGCGCGTCGTATCATCCAAGCAAGTGATGGACACCGTCGCCCACTGGTGATTCGCCGACCGTCGGGCGCCGGAGCCCGGCGCAGGCGCCCCGACGGCAAATACGATAGAGGAGCACGTCATGCGCGAGCCGCTGAAGTTCTCGGGGATCATGCCCGCCAACATCCTGCCCTTCAAGGCGGACCTGTCCGTCGACGAGCCCGCCTACCGCAGGCATCTGCGCTGGCTCGCCGACACGCCGGGCGTGACCGGCATCGTGGCCAACGGCCACGCCGCCGAGGTCGCGTCGCTCAGCCGCGAGGAGCGAAGGCGCACGCTGGCGGTGGCCCTCGACGAGGTCGCGGGCGGGTGCCCGGTCGTTGCCGGCGTGTATACCGACGGCACCGCCGAGGCCGTCGAGCTGACGAAGGACGCGAAGGCGGCGGGCGCGGCCGGCGTGCTGCTGTTTCCGCCGACGCTCTTCATGTGGGGCGCCCAGGTGAAGCCCGACATGGTCATCCGCCACTACGCCGAGGTCGCGGCGGTCGGCTTGCCGATCGTCGCCTTCGAGTATCCGCCCGCCTCCGGCATCGGCTACGCGCCCGAGACCCTCGCGCGCCTGGCGGAAATTCCGCAGGTGGTCGCCGTCAAGGACTGGTCCAACGAGATCGTCGCGTTCGAGGCAAATCTGCGGGCGCTGCGCGCCACGGGCCGGCCGGTCGCGGTGCTCTCGGCGTTCACGATGTCGCTCATGGCGACGTTCCTGCTCGGCGCCGACGGCGCGATCTCCGGCATGGGCAGCGTCACCGCCGACCTCCAGGCGGAGCTGTTCGCCGCCTGCCAGAAGGGCGACCTCGACGGCGCGCGTCGGATCAACGAGCGGCTCGAGCCGCTCGTCCGCGTCTTCTACGCGCCGCCGTTCGTCGACATGCACAACCGGATGAAGGAAGCGCTGGTGCTGCTCGGCCGCATCCCGGCCGCGCACGTGCGCCCGCCGCTCACGCCGGTCCCCGCCGCCGAGCGCGAAGCGATCCGGCGCGCGCTCGTGGCCGCCGGCATCAGTCGCTGAGTCCCCGTTGACCGGCGCGCGGGCCTCATCCCGCGCGCCGGAACCGCTTGCGCCTCCTCGCCGGTTTGGTGTAGAAAGACGCACACTTTGCTCCCGCTCACGAGTGCCCGTCCCCCGGGCACATCAGGAGGAATAGCCATGGCCGAACGCTGGCAGAACGAGCCCTGGACCAAGGACATGTGGTGGAGCGGCAAGACGACGCGCCGGCAGTTTCTCGGTCTGTCGGCGACGGCGGCCGGCGCGCTCGGCGCGACCATCCTCGTGCCCGCGCCGTGGCGCGAGGCGTTCGGCCAGGCCAAGCCGTACAAGATCGGCGTTCTGCAGCCGCTGACGGGTGCGGCGGCCGCCGGAGGCAAGACCGCGCTGGTGGGCACCCAGCTCGCCGCGGACCGCATCAACAAGTCCGGCGGGATCAACGGCCGGCCCGTCGAGCTGGTGATCGCCGACTACGAGTCGAAACCCGACGTCGGGCGCCGCAAGGCGGAGAAGCTGGTCGTCGAGGACAAGGTCGACGTCGGCGAGGGCGGCTACCTGTCGAACGTCTGCCTCGCCTGCATGCCCGTGTTCGAGGAGCAGCAGACGGTCGCGCCGTCGCAGGCCGTGGCCTTCGCCCCGCACCTCGTCAAGAAGCTCGCCAAGAAATGGCACATCGTGTACCTCGATTATGCGTGGGGGCAATCGACGCGCGACGCCTACGCCGAGCAGATCAAGAAACAAGGCGGCGAGATCGTGGGCACCACCGGCATCCCGCTCGGCACCGCCGACATGACGGCATTCATCTCGAAGATCACGGGGACCTTCGACGGCGTCTTCGCGATCATGTTCGGCGCCAACGCCGTGACCTTCACCACCCAGGCCTTCGACCTCGGCCTGTTCAAGAACCGCAAGTATGCGGGTGACGGCGCCGTCGCCGAGTCGACCCATCTCACCGCGCTGGGGCAGAAGGTCGAGGGCTTCACCGGCGTCAACCGCTACATCCCCGTGTTCACGAAGCCGCTCGACACGCCGTATCACAAGAAGTTCTTCGACGAGTCGAAAGTCCTGTTGAAGCAGATGGACCCATCGGGTCCGGACCCCGACCGTTACGTGCAGTCGAACTTCGAGGCCATGAACTTCCTCAAGCTCGGCATTCAGCGGTCCGGCTTCAAGGGACGGGCCGCCGGCGACACCGAGTTCAAGAAGGAATCGCTCAAGCTCATCGAGGCGCTGGAGGGCATGGAGGTCAAGGAGGGCGACGACTTCCCCCAGGGCGACAAGCTGCTGCGCCGCGAGGATCACCAGGCGTTCCTCCGCCAGTTCATCTTCGACATCCACAACAACAAGCATCGCCTGCTCGAGGTGATTGCCCGGGACAAGACGGTCGTTCCGCCGGCCTGCACGTTCCCCAAGGCGTGAACGCCCGCGGCGCCGTCGCCGAGTCGACCCATCTCACCGCGCTGGGGCAGAAGGTCGAGGGCTTCACCGGCGTCAACCGCTACATCCCCGTGTTCACGAAGCCGCTCGACACGCCGTATCACAAGAAGTTCTTCGACGAGTCGAAAGTCCTGTTGAAGCAGATGGACCCATCGGGTCCGGACCCCGACCGTTACGTGCAGTCGAACTTCGAGGCCATGAACTTCCTCAAGCTCGGCATTCAGCGGTCCGGCTTCAAGGGACGGGCCGCCGGCGACACCGAGTTCAAGAAGGAATCGCTCAAGCTCATCGAGGCGCTGGAGGGCATGGAGGTCAAGGAGGGCGACGACTTCCCCCAGGGCGACAAGCTGCTGCGCCGCGAGGATCACCAGGCGTTCCTCCGCCAGTTCATCTTCGACATCCACAACAACAAGCATCGCCTGCTCGAGGTGATTGCCCGGGACAAGACGGTCGTTCCGCCGGCCTGCACGTTCCCCAAGGCGTGAACGCCCGCGCCGAAGGCTCGACGGCCCCGGCCGCTGACGGCCGGGGCACGTCGGCCGACCGGTCGGCGATCCTCACGACCGAGGCGCTCACGATGCGGTTCGGGGGTCTCACCGCGCTGAACCGGGTCTCGATCAGCATTCCGCGCGGCGAGATTCGCGCCATCATCGGCCCCAACGGGGCCGGCAAGTCGACCCTCTTCAACTGCGTCACGGGAGTGCTCGCACCGACGGGCGGGCGCATCCTGTTCGACGGCGACGACATCACGGGTCTGCCGCCGCACCGGATCTCGAAGAAGGCCATCGCGCGCTCGTACCAGATCACCAACATCCTGCCCGGCGCCAGCGTGCTCGAGAACGTCCGTATCGCGGTGCAGTCGCGCCACCACTCGTGGAGCCTGCTCCGGCATCACCGCAGCTATCGCGACGTCATCGAGCGCGCGCGGACGGTGTTGGCCTCGGTCGGGCTGGCCGACAAGGCCGAGGAGCTGGCCGCGAACCTCTCGCACGGCGAGCAGCGCAACCTCGAGATCGGCATCGCCCTGGCCACGGAGCCGAAGCTCCTCTGCCTCGACGAGCCCACGGCCGGCATGAGCGTCACCGAGACGCACGCCACCGTCGATCTCATCCGGCGCATCGCGGCGAACCTGACCATCCTCATCGTGGAGCACGACATGGAGGTGGTGATGGGGCTCGCGCGGACGATCACCGTGCTCCACTACGGCGAGGTGCTCGCGGAGGGCAGCCCGGCCGCGATCCAGGCCAACCCCCGCGTGCAAGAGGTCTACCTCAAGACGTGATGCTCACGCTCGACGGCGTCCACACCTACTACGCGAAGTCGCACATCCTGCACGGGGTGTCGCTCGAGGTGCGGCCGGGCGAGGTGGTCGGGCTCCTGGGACGCAACGGGGTCGGCAAGTCCACCACGCTCAAGACCATCATGGGGATCGTGCGTCCCTCCGGCGGGCGGATCGTCTTCGACGGCCGCGACATCGCGGGGCTGCCGCCGTACCGGCTCGCCCGCGTGGGCATCGGCTACGTGCCCGAGGATCGCCGGATCTTCCGCCTGCTGTCCGTGCTGGAAAATCTCCGAACCGGTCTCGATCGGCCGGAGGTCACCGCGACGCGGCGGCAGGCGCTCCTCGACAAGGTGTACGAGAGCTTCCCGATCCTGGCCGAGCGGCGCAACCAGGCGGGCGGCACGCTGTCGGGCGGCGAGCAGCAGATGCTCGCCATCGCGCGCGCGATGATGCTCGAGCCGCGCATCATCCTGCTGGACGAGCCGACCGAGGGCCTCATGCCGCGCATGGTCGCGCAGATCCGCGAGATCATCGACGTCCTCCACAAGGACGGCGTGGCCATCCTGCTCGTGGAGCAGAACGTGCCGCTCACGCTCGACGTCTCGGACCGCGTGTACATCATGGAGAAGGGCACCGTCCGCCACCACGGGCCGGCCGCGGCGCTGCGCGCCGACGCCACCGTCATCCACCAGTACCTGGGAGTCTGAGCCGGATGATCCCGGTCGACCAGCTCATCGTGCAGATCGTCAACGGGCTCGTGAACGGCATGATCCTCGCGCTGGTGGCCTCCGGGCTCACGCTCATCTTCGGGATCATGGACATCGTGAACTTTGCGCACGGCGACCTGTTCATGCTGGGCGCCTATATCGGAACGACGGCCTTCCTCACCACGGGCAACTTCTGGATCGCCCTCGTGGCCTCGGTGTTGACCATGGCCGTCCTCGGCGCGCTGCTGCAGGTGACCGCGCTCCGGCCGCTCGTCGGCCGCGACCCGCTCACGACGATCCTCGCCACCTTCGGCATCTCGCTGGTCATCGAGAACTACGCGCTCTGGCAGTACGGCCCGGTGCCGCGCAAGATTCCCGAGCCGGTGACCGGCCACTTCCAGCTCTTCTACGTGGAGTACCCGTGGTACCGGATCGTCATCGCGCTGATGTCGGCGGCGATCATCGGCGCCCTCTATCTCTTCATGAAGTACGGCAAGCACGGCATCTGGATCCGCGCGACGACGCAGGACCGCGTCATGGCCTCGGCCATGGGGATCCCGGTGCCGTGGGTGCACACCGTGGTCTTCGCGATCGGCGCCGCCATGGCCGCCGCCAGCGGCGTGCTCTTCGGCCCGACGGTCGGCGTCAACCACGCCATGGGGTTCGACTTCACGCTCCGCGCCTTCGTCGTCGTCGTCGTCGGCGGCATGGGGAATCTCGGCGGCTCCATTCTCGCGTCGATCTTCGTCAGCCTGCTCGAATCGCTGGCCACGATCTGGGTCAGCCCGGCCCAGGCGGTGATCGTCTCGTTCGTCGCGCTGATCCTCACGCTCCTCATCCGGCCCACCGGCCTGTTCGTGCCCACGCCCAAATAAATGAGCACGCTCACGCCGCCCTCGGCCGGCGCGGCCGAGCGGGTGCTCGAGACGCGCGCGCGAGGCGACGGGCCGAGCGCCGCCTACTGGACGGGCTTCGTCATCGTGGTCGGCGCGCTCGCGCTCAGCCCGCTGGTCCTGCCCGAGTTCTGGCAGCGCTTCGCCACGGAGATCCTGATCTGGGGCTTGCTCGCGATGTCGTCGGACATCCTGATCGGGTATACGGGCATGGTCTCCTTCGGCCACTCGGCGTTCTTCGGTCTCGGCATGTACGGCGCCGCCGCCGCCCTGCTCATGCTGCGACCTCCGAATCTCTGGCTCGCGCTGGCGGCCGGCCTCGTCGCCGCCGCGGTGGTGGCGGTCTTCGTCGCCTACTTCTCGACGCGGCTGCGCGACATCTATTTCTCGATCACCACCCTCGTCTTCTCGCAGATCTTCTACGTCATCATCTTCACGTGGACGGAGGTCACGGGCGGCGAGAACGGGCTCACGTTCCGGCAGCCGCCCCTCGCCGTCCCCGGGCTGTTCTCGATTCCCTTCACCCGCAACGGATTGCACTGGTTCGTGCTGGCCATGGTGACCGTGTCCTATCTGTTATTGCGGCGCATCACCCAGTCCCCGTTCGGGATGGTGCTGCAGTCGATCCGGGAGAACGAGCCACGGACGCGGGCCATCGGCTACCACGTGGAGCGTTACAAGATGGTGGCGGTGATGCTGTCCGGGCTCTTCGCGGGATTGGCGGGCGCCCTCTACGCCGTCCAGAACAAGTTCGCGGCGCCCGACTTCGTGCTGTTCCTCATCTCGGGCGAGACGGTCATCTTCTCGCGCGTCTTCTACGAGTACTACCTGATCCCGGTCGGCCTCATCTTCACGCTGATGGTGATCTTCCTGCCGCAGGGGCTGCTCGGCTTCCTGCGCCGGCGGCTCAACCAGTAGCCCCGCCCAGCACCTCCCACACCTTCCGCACGAGCCCGTCCACGGTGAACGGCTTGGCCAGGATCGCGCCGGCGATCCGCGCGGGCGGCGCGTCCTCGAGCCAGCTCGAGAGGTAGAGCACCCGCGTCTCCGGTCGCGCCGACCACAGGAACTCGAGCCGCCGGCCGGCGCCGGACCCCGCGGCGGTGATGAGGAGATCGAGCGGCCCCGCGTGAGCCGCGCTCACGCGCTCCGCTTCGCCGTGATCGCGCGCGGGCAGCACGCGGAACTCGTGCAGCTCGAGGATTTCCACGATCAGCTCACGGACGCCCGCCTCCTCCTCGAGGACGAGGACGGTCGGTCCCTGCAGCTCGCGCCGGCCGGGCACCGCGTCATCCGAGGCGGTCATCATGTCCCGTGTCCAGCGCCACGTCCGGCATGAGCGGCAGGACGATCCGGAAGAGCGCGCCCGCGCCCGGCACGCTGCGGACGTCGATGGAGCCGCCGTGGTCCTCGACGATCTTCTGGGTGAGCGCGAGCCCGAGTCCTGTCCCGCCCTCCTTGGTGGAGAAGAACGGATTGAAGACGCGATCCAGGTCCGCCGCCGCGATACCCATGCCGGAGTCCTCCACCTCGATGGCCACGCGCCGCCCGCCCGCACGCGGCCCTCCGAGCAGCTCGCCCTCGCTCCAGCCCACGCGCAGTGCGAGGCTGCCGCCGCGCGGCATGGCATCGAGCGCGTTGGTGACGAGGTTCACGAGGGCGCGATAGAGCGCCTCCTGGTCGGCCCACACGGCGGGCACGTCGCGGCGCCAGTCGCGGGTCACGCGCACGCTCTGCGCCTCGAGGCGGTCGCCGTACAGCTCCAGCACGCGCTCGAGCAGGGCGGGCAGCCGCAGCGGCTTGAACGTCAGCGGCGCCGGGCGCGCCAGCTCGAGCAGCCGCTCGACGATGTTGTTGATGCGCTCGAGCTCGCGCGGGACCACGGAGAGAAACTTCTGGCGGAACTCCGGATTCTCGAAGCGCCGCGAGAGGTGCCGGCTGAAGGTCAGCAGCGCGGTGAGCGGATTCTTGATCTCGTGGGCGAGCCCGGCCGCCAGCTCGCCGATGGCGGCCAGTCGGTCGGAGCGGCGGAGCCGGTCCTCCAGCTGCTGCACTTTCGTGAGGTCGCGGAAGACGCCGATCACGCCGAGCTCCTTGCCCTCGCCGCCCCGCAGGGGCGCCGCCGACAGCTCGACGGGCACGCCCCGTCCGTTCCGGCGGCGCAGCGTCACCCTCACGCCGGCCACGAGCACGCGATTGGCCAGCGTCTCCATGAGCAGCTCGGCGAGGTCGGGCGTGTGCGCGAAGACCTCGGTGCAGTACCGCCCGCGCACCTCGCCGACGAAGAAGCCGGTCATCAGCTCGGCGGCCGGATTCAGGGTGACCACGCGCCCGTCGAGGTCCACCGTCACGATGCCGCTGGTGAGCGAGGCCAGGATGTTGTCCGTATACGTCTTGAGGTCGGCCAGCTGCTCGAAGCCGTGTCGCAGCTCGGTGTTCGCGTCCTCGAGGTCCACGCGCTGCTGGGCGAGCTCGGCGACCATGTGGTTGAAGGCCGTCGCGAGCCGTCCGATCTCGTCGTCGGTCGTCGGCTCGATCCGCTGGTTCCACTCGCCGCGCGCGAGCGCGGCGGCGCCCTCGGCCAGCTGCTGCACCGGCTTGGAGATGCGGCGGGCGATGACGGCGGCCGCACAGGCAGCGGCCAGCATCGTCACGATCGTGAGCCCCGCCAGCTCCAGGCGCGTGCGGCGGATCTGCGCCTCCATCCGGTGCTTCGAGAGCCCCACGCGCACGGTGCCCCAGCGCGCGCCGTTCACGAAGACCGGGGCCGCGAAGTCGTAGATCGCCCCCTCGCGGCGGTTGACCGTGTGCTGGGTGATCGACCCAGGCGCGCTGACCGCGGCGCGGTCGACGTCCCCGGCGAGGATGTCACCGACCCACTCGGGGTGCCGGCTGTGCGCCGCCACGCGGCCTTCGGCGTCGAGCGCGATCGCGTAGACCACGTCGTCCTCGGAGGCGACGCGCGCGACGTTCTGCTCCAGCGCGGTGAAGTTGTAGAAGAGGAACGGCCCGTACGACATCGCGGCGAGGGTGCGCGCGAGGACCTCGCCACGGCGCTCGACCTCGACGATGATCGCGGACCGCTGATGCCACTCGACCACGAGCAACACACCCGCCATGAGAACGGCGACGACGAGGAGGGTGGCCCAGAGCAGCCGCGCGCGCAGCGAGTGGACACGCCAGCGCCTCATTTGACCAGCCAGACCTTACGGAGAGGGATGTAGGGATCGCCGAGGCCGCTGACCTCGACACTGCGCACGTACGGCTGGAAGATCCGCTCGTACGAGTAGTGCCACATGGGCAGGATCGGCGCGTCCTCGAGGATGGCCTGCTCGGCACGGCGGTAGAGCTCCACGCGGCGTGTGGTGTCGGGCTCGGTGCGCGCGCGCGCCAACAGGCCGTCCACGCGCTGGTTGGCGTAACCGGTGAAGTTCCGCGAGCTCTGCGAGTGGAAGAGCTTGAACAGAAAGTTGTCGGGGTCGGGCACGTCGGCGTACCACGCGTACATGAAGATCGGCAGGCGTCCTTCGGACAGCAGGCGCAAGAACGCCGGCCAGTCGGTCAGATAATGGAACTCGGCCCGGACGCCGACGGCCTTCAGATTGTCCTTTATCAGATCGTGCTCGCGCAGGACGCCGTCGTTGCGCGCGGCCGCCCAGATAGCCAGTGTCGGCAGGCCGCGGCCGGCGGGGTAGCCGGCCTGCGCGAGCAGCTCACGCGCCCGCCGCGGATCGTAGGCGTAGCCGCTGACCTTGGGGTTGTAGCCCTGCGTGCCCGGTGGCAGGATGCCGCGCGAGAGGATGTGGCGCCCGAGGAAGGCTTCCTCGATGATCGCCTCGCGGTCGATGGCGTGGATGAGCGCCTGGCGGACGAGCCGGTCTCCGAGCGGCTTCACGCGCATGTTGAAGCCGTAGAAGCGGACCGAGAGCATCGGCCGTTTGACATAGCCCTC